>CAIXFP010000258.1 GCA_903918705.1 uncultured Pseudomonadota bacterium | reverse complement strand
GAGTTTCACGCCTTGCCTCACGAGCCGCATCATGGCCGGGGGGTTCTTGTAGTCATACTCGGCCAGCATGTTGCCGTTGGCTTCGGCGCATACGGTTTCAAAGGCTTGCTTGTAGGGCGCCGGGAGCTCGCTCCATTTCACGCTGTTGACGTAGAAGGACAGTTGCGGCCCGCCTTCCCACCAGCCCGGGTAGTAATAGTTTTTGGCGATCTTGTGGAAGCCCAGTTTCTCGTCGTCGTAGGGGCCGACCCACTCCGCCGCGTCGATGGCGCCGCGTTCCAGTGAGGGGTAGATGTCGCTGCCGGCCAGGGTTTGCGGCACGGCTCCCAGCTTGGCCATGATCTGGCCGCCGATGCCGGGAATGCGCATTTTCAGTCCCTTGAGGTCTGCCAGGGATCTGATTTCCTTGCGGAACCATCCTCCCATCTGGACTCCGGTATTGCCTCCGGGAAATTGCACGATGTTGTGTTTCCTGAACAACTCGCGCATGAGCTGGAGTCCGCCGCCGAAATACATCCAGGCGTTCTGCTGCCGCGCGGTGAGGCCGAAGGGGAGCGCGCAGTCGAAGGCGAACGCCATGTTCTTGCCCACGTAGTAATAACTGGCGCTATGGCCGCATTCCACAGTGCCTTGTTGAACCGCGTCCAGAACCTGCAAGCCCGGCACCAGTTCACCACCGGCATGGACGTGGATCTGAAATTTGCCGCCGGTGATTTTATTCAGGCGGTCCGAAAGGGTTTCGGCGGCGCTGTAGATGGTGTCCAGGCTCTTGGGAAAGCTGGAGGCCAGGCGCCACCGGATGGTGGGCCCTTCGGCGAAGGCCTTTGGTGTCAGGACGGCGGCAGCCAGTCCAAGGCCGGCACCGGCGCCCTTCAGAAAGTCACGTCGTTGCATGGGAGAGTTTCCTTGTCGGGGGAAGAGGGCATCCCCCTTGCTTGAAGAAGGACTGAAAGGGGTTGGGCGGCCAATGCCGTTACGCAACTGTGTGAAAAACCCCCTTGATGCTTGATCGAGGGGGCGCGGCTCAAGCAGCTCGCGGCATTTCACGCGGGCGGATGCGTACGATGACGTTGATGCTATCCGTCACCATGCCTTCGGGCAATTCGGGCAATCCGGCCAACTGCAGGGTGCTGTCGCAGATGTCTGTGAGTTCGCCGTTGGCCATGTTGTAGAAATGATGGTGCGGCGCGGTATTCGGGTCATAAAACACGCGGGTAGGGTCGACAATGACCTCACGTAGCAGGTTCTTTTCCAGGAAAAGCCGCAAGGTGTTGTACACGGTGGCTTTGGAAACTTCGCTGTAGTGGGCATTGACGATGGCCAGAAGGCGGTCGGCGGAAATGTGCTCGCAACGAGAAAACAACGCCCCGGCAATCTCGATGCGCTGATGTGTCGGTGCGATGCCATATTCACGCAGCAACTCGGCGATTTCACCCCTCTGCATTGGGACAGGGATTAGTGTCGGCATAAAACACCCATCGTTTCATAAGGTTATCGAGTTATACGGAGTCGGCTGGAGGTTAACGAAATATGCTGTTTCTAGCATTTTGCATAGCGTAACCATCCCTCATTTCCAGGCATAGGGCGCTGCATCCAATGGTGTCGCGATGCCCAGCATGCGTTGCAGAAGTACCTCGCCCGAGGCGGGCACCATGGTTACGCCATAGCGGAAATGGCCGCTGTTGACATAAAGATTGTCCAGTTCCGGATGCCGGTCTATGGTCGGCAGGTTGCCCGGCGAACCGGGCCGCAAACCGGACCACTGGGCGACGACAGGTGCGTGGCGCAAAGCCGGCAGCACACTGCGGGCAAAGCCCAGCAACTCCCGCCGTGCCCGCAATGTCGTGGTTTTATCGAAGCCCGCCTGCTCCAGCGTACTGCCTGCCAGGATATGTCCATCGACGCGCGGCACCAGGTAATGGCCGTTACGGTAAACGACACAGGGCAACAGTCCCGGCTCGGCTTTGAACAGCACGATCTGGCCGCGCACCGGGTAAATTTCTGGGGCATGGCCCAACCCGGCCAGAAGTTCACCGCTCCACGCCCCCGCCGCCACGACCACGTTATCGGCCGCGAAAATGCCGCGCGGAGTAGCCACGCCGATGACTTTGCCATTCCCTGTCAGCAGTCGAGTGGCCGGGGTGTTTTCGTCGATCACGACGCCGGCCCGCAGCGCGGCCGCTCGCAAGGCCTGCACCAGGCGTGGGTTGCGCGCCTGGGCCACCTCTGGCAGCCACAGACCATGAGCCAAATCACCCAACTCCCCCCGAAAAAGGGGCGTAGAGCGTGGGAACTCCGTCAGTGAGACAGCCACCTCGCCGTGAGCCGCGCACCAGGCCAGGGCCGCATCGCGCTGTTCCTCCTCCAGCACCGCCATGCCGCAGACCCGGTATTCAGGGTCTATGCCACTCGCCAGTCGTAGTCGCTCCGCCCATACCGGCCACAGTTCGCGGCCGCGCCGGGCCAGAACGTTGACATCCGGCCCATAGTTCCAGGGCAGCAGGGTGGAAAGTATGCCGGCACCGGCCCAGGATGACTCGCGGCCGCAGGCGGCCTGTTCGAGGACGCGCACCTCCAGTCCGGCCAGTTTGAGCAGATAGGCGGAAAAAAGACCGTTGAGGCCGCCGCCAAGGATGAGACAGGAGGTCATGTTGAGCGGTGTCGGATCATCGAAATGGGGGTGGAAGAGCCGCGTGCGAAGATAAATCCGTGCGCCGCTTGAAACTCTGCCGCTAGCGGCACCGCTCATGGAGGAACTATCACCGTTCGTCGTTTCCTTGCTGCGATACAGCCTGGCCGCGGTTAGGATAGCAGAGCCCACCTACCGATCGGGAGAACCCGGTTCCATGCGTCACTCACTGGCAGGCCCGCGGCAACGCGGCATGACCCTGATCGAACTGTTGATTACCATGAGTATCGCCGTGCTTCTTTTGGCCATAGGCGTTCCCTCGTTCGTCAGTTTCATCAGCTCCAATTCGGCGGCCACCTATGCCAATGACTTGCTGGGAGACCT
>CAIXFP010000257.1 GCA_903918705.1 uncultured Pseudomonadota bacterium | reverse complement strand
CTTCGCCGGTGAGTTTCACATAGGAAATGAAGCCCACGGCCGGCGGCGCGATCAGGATGAACAGCGTGGGCAGCAGACGTTCCGGCAGGCTGCCGTGGAAGATGACCCGGTTGAAGATGATGGCCAGCAGTACCGGCCAGAAGGTGATGCCGATGCTGAAGAAGAACCAGGACAGTTCGATCGGCGCGTGTTGTACCCCGGCGATGGGAATCAGGATATTGCCCACCACGGGGATGAACCAGGCCGGATTGAGGTGAGTGACCTCGAATTTGCTGTGGTGCATCCACTGGGTGACGACGTGCAGGGTGAGCACCAGATGCAGCCCCGCCCCGGTCAGCCAGAGCAGCTTGGAGTAGGGCAGCGAATAGGGCAGCCAGGCGATGGACAGCAGAATCATGGCGACGCTCAGCGTCGGCACGAAATTCATTTTCACCGGATGCCCCCATTCCTCGACCGCCGCCGCCCGGTATTTCACCAGTTTCACGGCGTAGAACGCCGCCAGCAGGAGGAAGGCGACCGTGGTCAGCAGCAGCAGCCAGAAACTGATGGAGAAGCCCAGCACGAGCGCTTCCTCGGCGTGCATCCAGGCAATGGTGAGGCCGCCCAGGCCCATGATCATGGCAAAGAAGGCAACGGGGAAGTATTGCAGGCGGGAGTCGGCGGAATCGGACATGGCAGATCTGGTTAGCGAAGCAGGAGGTGGGAAGTACCGCGGTCATGGAGGAGGCCCGCCCCCCACTTCCGTTTACATCGCCTTCTTGATCGTGATGATGCCGCGCAGCATGCCGGGCGCATAGCCCACGGCCTTGTCGGCCGGGTAGGCGATGGCCAGCTTGGCCTTTACCGTATCCGGGATGTCCTCGGTCGAGCCATGGCAACTCAGGCAGCGGGGTTGGGTGACGATGGCTCTGGCATAGCGGAAGGTCTTGCCGCCGGCATCCGTCACCATGGCGGAAACTTCCAGGGTTTCCGGCTTCTCACCCGCGGCCAGGCGTTTCTCCAGGGTCGCGATGGCCTCGGCTTCCCAGGCATCGGGTACCGCGTTCGGGTTGCGGTTGTGGCTGCTGACGCGGCGCACGTCCATGCCGGTCTGCTTCGATATTTCGGCGGTGATGGCGGGAGCCCGATCCTTGCATACCGTCACGGCCTTCTCCGAGCCACCGCTGGTCATGGCGGCGGTCAGTTCGCCCCCCAGTGTCTTGACCAACAACATGGAGGCTTGCCGTGCCGCGATCAGGGGATCGGACTCGGCGGCGTGAACGGGAAGGCTGACCGCAAGGGCCAGGATAAGGGGGGCGAATTTGCCGGCGTGGGTCATGGTTATTCCTTGAGAGAGTGGGTCTGGCCAGGATGCCCTGGCCAGAAACGGGCATGCTGCGCTTATTTGCCCATGGTGATCCTGTTCTGATCGATGTCATAGCTCCATGGCAGGCCGGCGTTCTTCCATCCGTTCACGGTGCGCTTGCCCTTGTTGGGGCCATCCTTGGCCATATCGCCCTCGAAGCCGTCCACCACCGACCAGACGTTGGTGTAGCCGTAGCGGGCCAACAGATCGGCGGACATGGCGCTGCGGTCGCCGGAACGGCAGATCAGGACGACAGGGTCGGTCTTGTCGATCCCCTTGTCCAAAGCGAACACCTCGAATTGTGAAAGGAAGTCCGGGTTGGGGTTGCGCGGGAAGGTGTTCTTGGCGGAGTCCCACTTTTCATAATGCATGATGCCGAAGGGAGCCTGGCCATCGATGCCCGTCGGGGATCCGACGAACAGCACTTCCTCGGGGGTGCGCACGTCCACGAACAGCACCTTGGGCGCGTGAGCTTTCAGGAATGCCGGAACATCCTTGGCTTCCAGATAGAGGCCCAGCTTGGTGGCCTTGGCCTGAGGGATGCTGGCGGGGTCCACCGCCTGGGCGTTGATTGCGAACAGGGCAAGAACGAAGGCAATCAATAAAACGCGCATAACACAGTCTCCATTTACGGTTGAGGGAATAAGTCAGGCACGCAGTTTAGCGAGTACGCCGTTGAGGTGGGATTGAGCATCCGCCATCGCCGCGCTGATGTCCGGGTGTCCGGCGATGGCGGCCACCACACCCGGATCCTGCACGGCGATGCGGGTTACGCCGGGCGTGGTTTCGTACAGGCAGCAGCCGCAGGGCATCAGGGCGCCGGCGTCACGGTCGGCATCCAGCACTCGCCTGGCGATGCCGGGCGCGCAGATGCCGAGGAGGCGATAGGGCAAAATTTCATGGTCGAGCTTGGCTTGCATCATGGCCTGGACGTCGACTTCCGAGATCACGCCCATCCTGGCTTCCGCCAGGGCGGTCTTGAGTTTGTCGAGGGCCTGGTCGATGGGCAATTTCAGTTCCACGGTATGAGCGTACATGTCGTTCTCCTGGAATTCGGGTCAACGGGAATGCTGGGGGTGGGCCTGGTTGCGCATGTGGTCGGCCACCTTGACGAAAGCCTGGTAAAGCTCGGCGCGCAGTTTGGCATCATCCACCACTTCGTCCAGAGCCAATTTCATGCAGTGCATCCACTGATCCCGTTCCGCATCGCCGATGGGGAAATGCAGATGGCGGCGGCGCAGCATGACCGGGCCGTGTTTCTCCACATACAACTGGGGGCCGCCGGTCCAGCCGGTGAGGAAGTCGTACAGTTTCTGGCGGGAGCCGGCCAGGTCTTCCGCATGGAGCTTGCGGATGTCCCAGGTTTCCGGCAATTCGTCCATGTGGTCGTAGAAACGGTCCACCAGTTGCCGGATTTTGGCTTCGCCGCCAAGTCGCTCGTAATGGGTTTGCGGAGTCATTTCTGCAAAATCAGTCAGTTAGCGTAGATGGATTATTTTCTGAACGGCTTCAGGTAAAACGCCTCGAAAAACCGCTTGGCCCAATGAAACAGTTTCAGCGGTGGCAGCAGGATAGAGCGCTTGAGGTCGCGGTAAACCAGGATGCCGCTGTCCAGAGTGTCGACGATGCAGATCAGTTCCACCTTGAAGCGGGCCGTCGCCGGCTTGCCCTCCAGGGTCAGGAGCAGGTTCTCCACCGCCGCCTTGGCCTGCAGGTCGGCCAAATGGGCCTGCTTCGGCATCCAGTCGGGGCCGGGAAAGCTGCCGGCGTCACCCGCCACGAACACCTTGTCCGCGCCCGCCACCCGGCAGAGTTCGTCGGCCTGAAAGAAGCCGCCCGGCGACAGGGGCAGGCCCGTCTGCGGCGCCCAGTCTGGGCCGGCGAGGCCGGGCATGAACAGGATCAGGTCGGCGTCGATGTGGCCACCCTCGGTGTTCACGCCCTTGTCGGAGAAGCTCAGGGGCTTGTGGCCCAGATGCGTGGCAATACGCCGCTTCGCCATTTCCGCCAACAGGCCGGTGACCGCCTTGGCGCCCAGGCGCTTGCCCGGCTCGGCGGCAGCGTTGAAGAAGGTCAGGGCGATCTGGTCGCGCTTGCCTTGACGGCGCAGCAGGGTATCCAGCCCGAACAGCAGTTCGAACAAGGGGCCGCCGCGCATGGCCGAGGGCTCGTTGGGATTGCCCCCGAAGCCCAGGGCGATGCGGCCACTTTGCATGGCATTGACCCGGTCGCGGATGGCTTCCGCCGCGGCCACGCCCTCGCACAAGGTGATGGCGTGCTCGATGCCCGGCAGCTTCTTGAGGTAGCGGCCACCGCTGGCGATGATCAGGGCGTCGTTCTCCACCTTGCCATGATCGGTGAGCACCGTGCGGCCGCCATCGGCCAGACCGGTGACGCGGCCGGCGATGAATTCCACACCCTGGTCCTGGAAGTAGCGTTGCAGCGGCAGGACCAGGTCGCTGCCCTGTCGCAATCCGGAGGGTATCCAGATCAGGCTGGGCAGGTAGACGAATTCGGCCTTGGGTGCAACCACGGCGATCCGGGCAGTGGGCGCGCGGCGGCGCAGTTCGCGCACGGCTGTGAGGGCGGCGAAACCGGCGCCGAGGATGACGATGCGGGGGGGAGTGTTCATGGAATTCCAGGAAGGGACGATGCAGTCAGCGGATTTTGCCAGCACGCGGCCCATGTCGGTGCGCTGGAGGCGATTTCCAGGCGTAGCGCTGCCACGGGCGTTTCAGTAGCGCGGCAGCGGCGGCATTTCCATCCGGGTGCCGCCGCGCCAGAAGTTCACCGTGTGGCCGGGAGCCGCTTCAGGCCAGTTGCTCCACCAGGAGGTGTTCGATGTAATGCCGCAGGCGCTGGCCGTCTTCCGGCGTCAACGAGGTGAAACTGACGCCGTAATGGAAACGGCCCGCCGACATGGAGCGCTCAACGTCACTGCTGTTGCGGATGGTCGCGACGGCCTGGATGGCGCCGACATCGTCGGGCAGAACGATAGGGAGGGACAGGCTGATCTCCGCGCCCACCACTTCGAGCTGTCCGGTCGTTTCCAGTTTGGCGCCCTGCTCGCTGATGTCACGCATGATCGCCAGCGTGTGGGTACCGTTGGCGCGACTGACTTCCACCGGCAAACGGGTTTCCAGGCGTAGCGCTTGCCGGATCTGGCGATATTTCACGCTCTCTGGCATCGAGAAATGCGCGTAGGGATAGGGCTTCGACTGCACATTCAGCAAGCGTGCGGTGAAGGCGTAGGCGTACATGCCGTGGACCACGCGGAACTTGAAACGGCTGCCGGGGGTGACCCACATCGGCTGGTCGCCGACGCTGGGCAGGGTGATGAGGAAGCTCTGGCGGCCGTGGGCGCCGATGTAGCTGACCGTGAACGGTTCGGCATCCACCAGGGTCAGCGACTGCACGACAAGGATTTCCCCGACCTTGAGATGCATGTCGGGAAAGTCACCGTCATGGACTTCCGTTTCCACAGCCGCCTGGCTCATAGCAGTACCCCGCCGACTCGTTAGAACAGGTCCACGCTACCAGCATCCACATTGGTCTGCTGGATGGATTTCGAATCCAGGCCGGCGAACTCGGCGCGGCTGGTGCGGATGGTCTGGCCGATGTTCTCGATCCGCTTCTGGAACCTCTGCACGGCCTGGCGCTCCCCGCTGTCGCGCTGGCTGGCGTAGAGGCCGTTGAGATGCTGCTCCAGGATCTCCGAGCGCTTCTGCACCTGCTCCAGCAATTGCCGTACCAGATCGTCGAATTGCAGGGAAACGATGCCTTCCAGCACCAGCCTGTGGATCTGCTTGGAGACGTTGGTGATGTGGACGGATTGCTCGGTGGCGGCCGAGTTCAGGTTGTCCATCTCGTCCCACATGTGGCGCATGTTGGCCCGGGAGCGATCGGCCACGCTCATGTCCAGGTTGGACACCCGCTTGATGGAGGTATCCACCTGGCTCATGACGGTTTCGATCTGGCCCAGCATGTCGCGGATCTGGGCGCTGAATTCGTTGGTGCGGTGGGCCAGGTTGCGCACCTCGTCGGCCACCACCGCGAAACCGCGCCCCGCCTCACCGGCCCGCGCGGCCTCGATGGCGGCGTTGAGGGCGAGCAGGTCGGTCTGCTTGGTGATCTCGTTGACGTTGTTGAGGAATTGCACCACAGCAGCCATGAGCTGATCCATGCGCGCAAAGTTGGTGGCGGTCTGCTCGCCGGCGCCGCGCACGTCGATCATGAAGCCCACCAGTTGCTCGACGATGGACTCGGTGTCCTTGGTGAAGCGCTTGATGCCGGCGATCTGTTCGCGCTGCTGCTGGCCGCTGGCCACTTCCACCAGGCTTTCCACCAATTGCTTCAGCATGTCCATCTGGCTGACGGAATGGTGTTCCAGGCCGGTGAGGCTGCCGGTCAGGCGTGCGGTGGCGTTGCCGACGATTTCGTAGGCCTGGGTGATGCCGCCGCGGATCGATGTGAACTGGCCTCGTGCCAGGTCCATGGCGGCGCCGTATTCCCGGTCATGGCGCGCCATGAGATCGTCGAGTTCCCGCGACTGCTCCGCACGCTTGCTGCGCCAGCGCGCCCGCGCCGTGAGACTCTGCTGGACGGCCAGGAGCATGGCGGCGAAAGCCGTGGCCTGCAACAGCATGATCAGCACAGTATTGCCGGTAAAAGCCAGCAGTCCCAGTACCAGGCCTTGCAGTGTGATGGCGATCCACTGCGCTACATCGTCCAGACGCATGGCATATATCCTTGGTTTTAGGTTTGTGCATTTTCACCGCGATGATTACGGCAGCTCGGAGAAATTCTTGAATCGAGCCGCCATCGCGCGCCGCTGAGCCGGGCACTGGGCAGCACGACCCGGGGCTACAATCCAGAGCGGCCATCGCTTTCGCCTGCCTAGGCAGGCCTACCGCGCAGCACAAGGTACTCGACATGAACGTCACCCTCCAGGAACAGGGCCATCTCAGCAAGATCTCGGTCCTCGGCCAGGTTGCCACGCCGGAGGAAGGCCAGGAATTGATCGCCGCCTGCTTGCGCGGATGCGGCGAAGCACACGCCTGCGAAGTCTATTTCTTCGATGCCTATACCCTGCCCGGAGAAGTCATCGAGTCGCTGGCAGCGCAAGTGCGCGCCAAGCGCCAACTCAAGCTCTACGCCTACGAGAATTTCCTGGTTCATAGCCTGGCCCGCCTGGGATTTACCGTGCAGCCGGTACCCGGCCACGCCCATCCCTTCTCCGCGCGGGAGGTGGCCGCCATCGCCATCGGCGGTTCCGCGGAAAGTCTGGCGCGGATACTGCATCTGGTCGAGCACCTGCCGGTCGGGCCGGTAGCTGTCTTTATCGTGCAACACGTCCTCGAGGATCAGCAGAACCTGCTCGACAAGCTGTTGCGAGTCCGTACCGAATACGAGGTGGTCATGCCCACACACCTCATGCCGGTACGGAAGGGGACGATCTACGTCGCGCCTCCCGGCCATCACATGAAAGTCGCGAACGGCCTGGTGTACCTGACCCGGGACCGCAAGGAACAGTTTGCCCGTCCCTCCATCAACCAGTTGTTCGGCTCCGTGGCCGCCGAGTATGGAAGCGGCGCCGTCGCCGTCTTGCTGTGCGGTTACGGGCAGGACGGCGTGGCCGGCTGTGGCGAGATTCGCCGTCGGGAAGGCTGTGTGCTGCTGGAGGAAAGCGACGAATGCGATGCCGCCCGAGTCCTCCCGGAAGCCGCCCGGCAAGCCGGAGCCTACGACCATCTGCTGGATCTGCGCGGGTTGACCTGCTACCTGGCCAGCCTGCTCAGCGGCCGAACCGGCGCGCCCGATCCGGCGCTGATCGAGCTGTTCCTCGGCGCCTTGCACTCCCGCTATGGCTATGATTTTCGTGGCTACCAGCAAGGCACCCTGGAACGGCGCATCGACAAGCTGACCCGGATGATGGGAGAGCGGGATTTCTTCGAATTCCAGCACGAAGTGCTGACCGACCCCACGGTATTCGAGCGATTCTTCCTGGAAATGTCCATCAACGTCACCGGCTTCTTCCGGCATCCCGAGCAATTCCGTTTGTTCCGGGAGGAAGTCCTGCCTTTCCTGGACAGTTTCCCGTTGATCAAAATCTGGTCGGCGGGCTGCGCCAGCGGCGAAGAGGCTTACTCACTGGCGTTTCTCCTGGATGAACTGGGCATTCTGGACAAGAGCTACCTGTTCGCCACCGACGTGAATCCTCATGTCCTGCGTCAGGCGGAGGCGGGGCTTTTCCCCATGGCCTGCCTCGCGGAGAGCCGGGAAAACTACCGTCTGGCGGGCGGCACCGGCAGTTTCGACGATCACGTCGAAAATGTCGGGGGCATGTACCTGAAAGTAGCTGATCGGGTCCGCGGCCGCATTTTGTTCCACCACCATTCACTGGTGCACGACGGCGTATTCAACGAATTCCAGCTCATCGTCTGCCGCAATGTGTTGATTTACTTCGCCCCGGCCTTGCAGATGAAGGTGATGGAACGGTTCGCCGGTTCGCTGCATCGGGATGGCTTCCTGACCCTGGGGCCGAGTGAAGCCCTGGGAACCGGCGCCGGCGAACGCTATTTCACCGCCTACAAGGGCG
>CAIXFP010000256.1 GCA_903918705.1 uncultured Pseudomonadota bacterium | reverse complement strand
TGCTCTAACCAGCTGAGCTACGCGCCTAAGGTCGGGGCGCATTCTAGGGGCAACGGGATTCCGGAGCAACCCGACCAGGGCATTTTTTGTGCATGGCGCAAATTGCCTCTGTCATGACAGCCACACCTCGCCCCCCTACAATCCGGAAGCGCAGTTACGAGGCTCGCCGTTCCAACACCATGAATACATCCCTGCATGACGCCATCACCGCCAACGTCCGCGCCGCGCTTGAAGAAGACGTGGGCAGCGGCGACCTCACCGCGCAATTGATCCCCACCACAGCGCAGGCCACGGCTCGGGTCATCACCCGGGAAGACGCGATACTGTGCGGCACGGACTGGTTCGACGCCTGTTTTGCCGCCGTCGCGTCCGAAGTGCGCATCGCGTGGTACGCGCGAGATGGCGAACGCATCACCTCCGGTCAAACCCTTTGTGAGATCACCGGCCCGGCCCGTGCGCTGCTTACCGCCGAGCGCCCGGCCCTCAACTTCCTGCAGACCCTGTCCGGGGTGGCAAGTGAAACCTGGCATCACGTCACTGCTATCGCCGGCACCCGCGCGCGCATTTACGACACCCGCAAGACCCTGCCCGGCCTGCGTCTGGCCCTGAAATACGCGGTGAAATGTGGTGGCGGCGAAAACCAGCGCATCGGTCTCTACGACGGCATCCTGATCAAGGAAAACCATATCGCTGCGGCGGGCGGCATCAAACCCGTGCTGGCAGCGGCGTTCGCGCTGGCGGCCGGCAAGGTGAGCGTCCAGATCGAAGTCGAATCCCTGGAGCAGCTCGACCAGGCCCTGGCCGCCGGCGCCACCCTGATCCTGCTCGACAACTTCGACCTGGCCAGCCTGCGCGAAGCGGTCCGGGTCACCGCGGGCCGCGCGCAGTTGGAAGCATCGGGCGGCATCACCCTGGACCAACTGCGTGCCATCGCGGAAACCGGGGTGGATCGCATCTCCATCGGCAGTCTCACCAAAAACCTGCGTGCCGTGGACCTGTCCATGCGCCTACTCTGAAGCCGCCACCTTGAGCCATCCCGCCATGAACTTCTGCTCCCAGTGCGGCACCGCGCTGCGCACCGAGATACCCGCCGGCGACAACCGCATCCGCCACGTCTGCCCGAGTTGCGGCGCCATCCACTACCAGAACCCGAAGCTGGTGGTGGGCTGCATCCCGGAGTGGGAAGACAGGATCCTCCTGTGCCGGCGGGCCATCGAGCCACGCTACGGGCTTTGGACCCTACCCGCCGGCTTCATGGAAAACGGCGAGACCACGGCGGAGGGAGCGGCCCGCGAGACTCTGGAAGAAGCCGGCGCCCGGGTGGAAATGCTGGGCCTCTATTCCATGATCAGCCTTCCGGACATCAACCAGGTCTATCTGGTGTTCCGCGCCAAACTGCTGCACCTGGATTTCGCGCACGGCGAGGAAAGCCTGGAGGCACGTCTGTTCAGCGAAGCGGAAATCCCCTGGGAAGAAATGGCCTTCCGCACCATTCAGCACACTTTGGAACGCTACTACGCCGACCGCAGGGCGGGCATTTATGGCTTCCACGAAGGGCATATCTTCCACAAGCCGCGGTAAGGAGTCCCCCTTTGCAAAAGGAGGGAGCACCCCATCGCCACCGCGTAACGATCCCGATGAAATGCCCTGAACTCCTCGCCCCCGCCGGCTCGCAAACCATGCTGGAAGCCGCCCTGGCCTTCGGCGCCGACGCGGTCTATGCCGGACTGCCCCGCTACAGCCTGCGCGCCCGCAACAACAGTTTCCGCGACGAGGCCACTCTTGGGGTCGGCATCGCCTATGCCCATGCCCGCGACAAACAGTTCTATGTGGTCAGCAACATCTATCCGCACAACGCCAAGGTAAAAACCTATCTGGCCGACATGGCCCCGGTCGTCGCCCTCAAGCCCGACGCCCTGATCATGGCTGATCCCGGCCTGATCGGCCTGGTGCGCGAGACCTGGCCGGACCTGCCGGTGCATTTGTCGGTGCAGGCCAACACGATGAACTACGCGGCGGTGAAGTTTTGGCAAAGACTGGGACTGACACGGATCATCCTGTCGCGGGAACTCTCCCTGGATCAGATAGCCGAAATTCGCCAGGAATGTCAGGACATGGAACTGGAGGTGTTTGTCCACGGCGCCCTTTGTGTCGCCTATTCCGGGCGCTGTTTGCTATCCGGCTATTTCAACCACCGCGACTCCAACCAGGGCACCTGCACCAACTCCTGCCGCTGGGACTACAAGGTGCACGGCGCCACGGCTGAACCGGGTGGTGACGTCTATGTCATCGAGGAACGGGAAAAGCGCCAGGGCAGCTACATGCCCATCGAGGAGGACGAGCATGGCACCTACATCCTCAACTCGAAAG
>CAIXFP010000255.1 GCA_903918705.1 uncultured Pseudomonadota bacterium | reverse complement strand
TGTCCGATCCGGGCAAGCTGATGCGTTGGGCCATGTCCCCTCTGGACCCCAAAGTTCTGTCCATGGCCACCAACAGCATCAACCCTGCCGTGTACATGAAGTGGATCATGTCCCCCCTGGATCCGCGCGCCCTGCAACTGGCGATGGCCCCGGTCAACCCCAGCCTGTATATGGGCTGGCTGGGCACCTCGATCAATCCCGCGTCCTACGGTGAAACTTGGAAAGGTTTCCTGAACCCGGCCGCCGGCTTCGCCTTGCCGACCCTGCCCAGTTTCCCCGCGCCCACCGGCTGGACCGCGCCTGCCGCCGCCCCTGCTGCCGCCGCACCTGTTGCGGGTACCGCACCCACCTTCAACTTCTTCGACCCGAACGCCTGGACCCAGATGCTGCAAGCGCCTGTCGCCGGTGTCCAGGGACTCTCGCTTCCGTTCCAACTGCCGACGCTGCCTGGCGTACCCGCAGCGGCACCGGCGGCCCCCGCCAAGTAATACCGCTGTAGGTAAAGCTGCTTCAACTCTCCCCTTCGGGGGAGCCACTGAAACAGCGCGGCACCCTCAAACACCCCTCGCGCAGGGGTGTTTTTTTTCGGCGATACCTATACCGCGAGCCTCCGTCCCCAGCCACCGTGCAGTTCGCCGGGAAACAGGCGGCCTGGCGCTTTGGGGCGTGCCGAGGATGACAAAATGGCGCGGCCGGAATTCCGGCATTTTCCTTTTGCGCCGTGACATGAACCCGGATTGTCCATAGGCACAGATCCGCACGGCGCGCCTAGGCCTTGCCGTCCTGAAGCATTCCGATCAGGCCCACGAAGCCGGCGAGACGCCGGCGCTACATGACTGAACGCCTGCGTAACCACGGCTAATGAACAATCGGGACGACTCCAGCGCGGGGCCGAACTCGACGGCCCACGCTGCACTGGTGCCGGTCAGGAGAGGTTGCACCGGGTATTAATCCGGAAGGCCCGCAAAGTCTGCTAAACGCCGGCGTTTCATGGGGCGGTCATCCCTGTCTTGTGGCGCGTCGATCCGAGGTGGGATTTCCGAGTACGCGAGAACCGGCAGGCGACTTGCCGACATGCAAACGCCACGGAAAGCGACCGCGTGCCTGACTTTCCTCGCGCCGCCGCGGCAGCGCCAGTCCGCCATTCATGACCAGTGCGGTCCGGTGGCACGGCATGCTCCAGTCGTATCTTCGTGCTGGTTGATCAACGACCGTCGCCTCTTGCCGGAGCCACCAGGCCTCGGCTCCGGCAGGTGGGACGTTATACAGTCTTGCGGCGCTTCCCGACACCGAGCAGGCCCAGCAGGCCGATGCCCAACAGGCTCAAGGAACCGGGTTCGGGCACGGTGGACAATTCCTGCTTCTGCGCGTTGACGATGTTCAGCTCCACGCCGGAGACATTGGAGAAATAGCCCATGTCGGCGGCGACAATGGCCATGTCCGTGGTGAAATCGGTGCCGCCGGTGGCCGTGGTGCCGTATTCAATGTCCCATATGGTGGCCTGGGCCGCCGCCGAGAACGCGCTCAGATCGCTGGTCGCGAGCGTGTAGTCATTGGGGTGGGCGGCCTCGAAGTGGGCGAGATCCGCGTTGTAGAGGGCGGAAAGCTGCGGGGAAATGGCCTCGTTCGCGTGGGGCAGGATCGCGTTGCCAAATGCCGCAGCTTCCTCGATGCCCTGGATCTGCAAGGCCGTCAGCTTCACATTGTTGACGCCATCCAGGTTGTTGGTGGCCAAAGGAACATCGGTGTAGCTGTAGGTGTTGTTGCCGAGATAGATGTCGTGGAGCAGATCGATACACCACACCCCCAGGATACCCTGATCGGTGGTAGTCAGGACGATCTGGCCGGCGATGCCGACACCCATCGTCGACGAACCGGTCGCCTGCTGCAGGATGCCGCCATGAAGAGTCACGGCTTGGTAATAAGGTACGCTGACATTGGTGATGATCGAAGCCGAGGCGGTATGGGCCAGGCCCGCAAGCAGCGGTAAGGCGAGGATGGCGGAACGGATGGGTTTGATCATGGCTATGTCCTTGAATCGAAAGGACCGCGCTGACCAATTTGCATCTTCATGCCTATCTGCCAGCCGGCATGACCTCATACGCAACCGCCGTGCCAATACGTGAAGATAGTGTTAACGCGGCGGCCTCCCCACTGAAATTCGTCTCACGGGGAGCCACCACGAGAGCTGGCCAACCCGCGCCGTTCCAGTCCTGGCGCGGGGTGCGCCGCGATCTCTGGTAACGTGAACCAGTACAAACCAACCGGAGTCGGAGAAGCTGTCCACGGCCACTTCGCATCTTCGCGGCCGGAGTTGGAGCGCCGACGAAGGGTCAAAGACTCAACCAAAAAGTTGAAATTTCGCCTCTACGCGGCAAATTGGCGACATGCGGATCGGAAATCGTCGAGATGGCGTGGCGCGGACGGCCAGTCCGAAGGCTGCAACGCGGGAAACCGTTTCAGTATCGGGGCGCAAACCGGTTTCCCCCGCCCACGGGGGGCGTTACAACCCCGCCAGCACCCGCACGTGGGCCGCCACGCTGCGGCCCAGGGAGGAGAGATCGTAGCCGCCTTCCAGCAGCGAGACGATGCGGTTGCGGCTGCTGGACCGGGTGGCCGCCATGACCTGTTCGGTGATCCAGATGTAATCGGACTCCATCAGACCGAACTGGCCCATGTCGTCTTCCCGGTGGCCGTCGAAGCCCGCCGAGATGAACAACATTTCCGGCTGGAAGGCGGCCAGACGCGGCAGGATGGCCGCCTCGAAAGCCTCGCGGTAGCGTTTGCCGGTGGTGCCCGCCGGCAGCGGCAGGTTGACGATGTGGTCGCTCACCGTGTCGGCGCCGCAATAGGGGTAGAACGGATGCTGGAAGGTGGAACAGAACAGCACCCGCGGGTCGTCCTTGAAGATGTCCTCGGTGCCATTGCCGTGATGCACGTCGAAATCGACGACCGCGACCCGCTCGAGTCCCCAACGCGCCTGGGCGTGGCGCGCGGCGATCGCGGCGTTGGCGAACAGGCAGAAGCC
>CAIXFP010000254.1 GCA_903918705.1 uncultured Pseudomonadota bacterium | reverse complement strand
GGGCGAGATTCGAACTCGCGACCAACGGATTAAAAGTCCGCTGCTCTACCGGCTGAGCTACCGACCCGGAAAAGGCCGCGATTATTCAGAAAAACGCAGTCCCGGTCAACCCGGCGGCGTAGCCCATTTCTCAGTAAGTCACCGTCTTGGCGCCTTTTTTCGGGGCGGTCACGGCCTTGGGCGACCCAGACGACTCATGTTTGCTATAAGTCACTTCTTTGAGGGGAGACTCCTGCGCACTGCTCTTGCCATCGGCGAACTGGGAATTTTTGCTCTTGTATTCATCGATGAAGGCGATGATGCGGTTCATACGAACCTGGCCGGGAATGAACATGACGATCTCGCCGTTGGGATCGTAAATGTAGGATGTGGGGTAAAAATCCACCGGACCGACCTGACGGAACGGGCTGTCCTGGTTTCGACGCGCGCCGCCCGCGACGACCGCGGTAAATTCAAGATTGTGGCGTTTGGCGGTTTCCCGTACCACGCCTTCATCCGGGCCGTAATCCAGGCCGACGCCAATCACCACGAAATCGCGGCGCTTGTTGAGTTCGTTGAGGGTAGGCACTTCCACCCAGCACAAAGGGCACCATGGCGCCCAGAAACTCACAAGAACCCACTTACCCCTGAAGTCGGACAGTTGGATCGCCTTGCCGGTGATGTCGGTGAATTGGAAATTGATGGCCTTGACTGGCTCATCCGCCGCATGGGCACCGGCCACCACAGCCAACAGACCAATCAGCAATATACCCAGCAGTTTTCTCATCGGACGAACCCTTATCTCATGCTGCTTAGCGCAGTCGCACGTAACTTATCGGCACTACATGTTAATAGCTTGAAGGCCCATGAACATCAACTGGAACGCATGAGCAGAAAATACTGAATCTTCATTGTCACTGCCGCACCGATGACGATGCCAAAGAAAACGATGAAGGAGCTGATCGCCAGCGTGGAAACCCCTGTCACCGCTTGGCCGATGGTGCAGCCTGCCGCGGTGATACCGCCAAATCCCATGAGTATGGCCCCGACAATGTGGCGGAACATATCCTGAGGAGAATTGAAATATTCCCAGCGGAATGATCGGTTGAACACTGAATAGATGAACGAGCCGAACACGACGCCAAAGACGCTGGCCACCCCGAAGGTCACATGCTTGTCGCGCCAGTAGGCCCATAGATCCATGGTGTAGGCCAGGGGGCCGACAAAGGTCATGGATTCGGCCAGTTTCGAGTCGGTGCCCAAATACTGCATTTCCATGGTTTCCGGATTCTCCCCGAAACCGATATGACCGGTGACATACCAGCCGGCCACCACCACCAACCCGACCACCAGCCCCGCCAACAGGTTATCGCCGCTTTCGCGGAAGTCCTTGTTGGCAAAGACGAACACCAGGAGAACCGCGGAAAGGCCGACCGCGAACAGCATGGGCGCGGTTTTGCCTGCCAGTCCAAGCAGGCTGGGCAGCGTCTGCAAGCCATTAAGGTGGAGCGTAAACATGTCGGCACGAAGCAAGGCATCCACAACCACACGGAAAATACCATTCATGGTCACTAGCGCCGAGTATCCAAGGAAGATGAACACCACTACGGACTTCAAATTCCCTCCCCCCAGCCGCACCAGGGTACGCTGGCCGCAGCCACCGGCCAGCGTCATGCCGATACCAAAGATCAGCCCGCCGGCTAGGGCGCCCATCCAGTACACCGTGCCCCGGGTGTAATAGGTCTGACCGAGATCAAGGTATCCAAAATACGCCAGGAGGTTGGTGCCCAGGATGGCGACCGCAATGGCGAACAGCCAGGCTCGCATGCGTCCCCATTCCCCCATGTTCACCACATCCGACACCGCTCCCATGGTGCAGAAGCTGGTCTTGTTGGCGACATAGCCAAAGATGAAAGCCAGGAAGAAGCCCAACCATGCCACCATTTGCGCCAGATTCTGTGTTTGTCCCATGCTGCGTCTCCTAAGGCATTCTTCATGACAAAACGGGCGGATTATAGGGGCAGGGACGCATCCGCGATGATGCTCACACGCAATATCGGGTTGGGTCGATCACTGCCGCATCCTGAAAGCCCTGGCGGCGCAAACGGCAAGAATCACAGCGCCCACAGGCTCGGCCAGTCGAATCGGCCTGATAGCAGGACACGGTCATGCCGTAATCGACGCCGAGGCTCAGTCCCAGACGAACGATCTCGGCCTTGGACAAATGGATCAATGGCGCCTCGACCCGAATCGGCCGGCCTTCGACGGCACGCTTGGTAGCGACATCCGCCAACTGTTGATAGGCGGCAATGAAATCGGGGCGGCAATCCGGATAGCCGGAATAATCCAGCGCGTTGACGCCGATGAAGATGGCATCGGCGTCCAGCACTTCTGCCCAACCCAGAGCAAGGGACAACATGATGGTGTTGCGCGCCGGCACATAGGTCACCGGAATGCCTTCGCTTGGGCTCTCCGGCACGGCAATGTTGGCATCTGTGAGAGCCGAGCCACCAAAGGAACCCATATCCAGGTGCACCACCCTATGCTCACAGGCACCCAACTGGCTGGCCACGGCTTCAGCCGCCGCCAACTCGGCGTGGTGGCGTTGCCCATAGTCCACGCTCAGGGCATAGCAGTCATATCCCTCGCCGCGAGCCACCGCCAGGGTAGTGGCGGAATCGAGGCCGCCGGAAAGAAGGACCACGGCACGTATCACAGTTTGATTCATCTTCCGCGCGCCTCATTCCATAGCAGTTTGTGCAACTGAACCTGCATGCGCACATTCAGTCCGTCACGCAAAATCCATTCCGCCAGAGTGGTCGGCTCCAGCATGCCGAAAGCCGGGGAAAACAACACCGGACAACGCGCGACGAGCCCGTATTCTTGCGCCAGCGCGCGAGCCCAGTGGTAATCCGGCTCCCCGGTAAGCACGAATTTCACCTCATCGCGCGGCCCCAGCAGGGGAATATTGTCCCAAAAGTTGCGTTCGACCTCCCCCGATCCCGGCGTCTTGATGTCGACGATGCGCGCGACTCGCCCATCCACCCGCTCAATCGAGAGGGCTCCGCTGGTCTCCAGGGAAACGTCCAGGCCGGCATCGCACAGGGCTTCGAGCAGATCAAGGCAACCCTTCTGCGCCAGCGGTTCACCACCACTGACGGTGACGTGACGTGTGGGATGCCCGCATGTCTCAGCCAGAAGGTCGCCAACCGTTCGCCATTCCCCGCCTTGAAAAGCATAGGAGGTGTCGCAGTAACCGCAGCGCAGTGGGCAGCCGGTCAGCCGAATGAATACGCTGGGCAGACCGACCCGGCTGGCCTCGCCTTGCAAGGAATAAAAAACCTCGCTGACACGCAGCCGGGTATCGAGCATCAATTGAGCGTCGCCAGCAACTTCTTGCCTGCTGCCGCGGCCTTGCTGACGGAATACTTCGCGATCAACTGTTCCAGTGTGGCCCGGGCCGAGGCCATATCGTTCGTCTGGATTCGGGCACGAGCCAGGGAAAGCATGGCGTCGGGAGCCTTGGGACTATTCGGATAGTCGTCGATCAGTTTCTTGTATGAATTGGCGGCATTGGGAAAATCGCCGAGGTTCACCTGGGAAAAACCCATCCAGTAGACCGCATTGGGCGCCAGGGTGCCACTTGGGTATTGATTCAGAAAGGCCTGCAGGGCTTGCACCGCTTCCTTGTATTTGCCCTCCTTGACCAGAGCCTGGGCGGCGCCGTAGACCTTCAGTTCCGTGTCGGAATCCGCCGTGGCGACCGGAACGGTGGACAGGGATTGTGCCGTTTGCAGATGAACCGCGTCTGTGGGAGACGCATTGTGACTGGCCATTTCCTTGACCTGGTTGAGGCGCGTATCCAGATCGACGAACAGATCCTTGACCCGCTTCTCCGCCACATCCATCTGATACGCCTGTTCTTCCTGGAATCCGCGCAGACGGGCCACTTCGCCCTTGAGCGCCTCGACCTGGTTAAGCAGGCTGATCACGTTCTGGTTTTGCATCTCCGATTCGATATGGGCGATGCGATCCTGCTGCGCCTGTACGGTTTTCTGCAAGTCGGCAGTCCGTGCCAGGGCATCCTCGGCCGGGCCGGCATGGGCGCAGGATGCGCCCACCGCAACGGCCATGCAGGCGACACGTATCAAGTTGTTCATTGCGTACTCCCTCCAGTCAGAGAAGCACAGGGAAATTTGCGGCGCCCTGCGCTCACTCGCCCTGATAAAGAATTTCGGTACGACGGTTCTGCGACCAGGCGGCTTCGTCGTGACCTTCGGCAATCGGCTTCTCCTCGCCCAGGGAAACCGCTTCCATCTGGCCTTCGGGCACGCCCAGCAGATTCAGTGCCTTGAACACACTCTCCGCACGGCGCTGGCCCAACGCCAGGTTGTATTCGCGGCTGCCACGTTCATCGGTATTGCCTTGCAGTATCGCCTTGGCGGACTTGTTCCCCTTCAAATACTGGGCATGCGCTTCGAGTATGGGGCGGTACTCGTCGCGAATCGCTGAACTGTCGAAGTCAAACTGGATGCGCCGCTTCGACAGGGGGCTAGCGGGATCTTTCAGATCGGCCAGGTTCGTGCCGCCGCTATAAGGTAGAACCGAGCCATCCTGCGCCGGGACCAGTTTGTTCTCCGCGACGACCAAGGGGGCGCCGACGGCATTGCCGGAATCCGCGGCGGGCTTGGCCTCCGCGATGCGATTGACATCCGTATTGGGCGCGGTAACGCCATGGGTTTCCACGGGGGCCTCGGGCTTGCTCTCGACCGGCTTGCTGGTCACCGGTGGAACCTGGCTGCCTTGAGCGACCACCGCATCGATCGGTTTGCCGGTGGTCGCCACCTGGGCAGCTTCGTTACCCAGGGGTTTGGCCTCGACCACCTCCGCCGGCGCGGTTTCCACCGCCTTGTGCTCGCGATCCTCGATGGCCACCTCTTTGGAGGGATTGCCGGAGCAGCCTGTCAGCAAGGCTGCCAGCAGCAAGGGAAAGACTAGATATTTCATGGGTAATCCTCGTTCAAGGTTTCGGAAATTCAGCAAACATCAAAGCTGTCATGGGCCCCAGGCCGGCTCGCGCAGATCACCGCTTTGCGAGAGGCGCTGTTTCACCTTGCCGTCCACGCTCACGGTGGCGAGCACGCCGCGCCCATTGACCAGCGTCGCATACAGCAGAAGGCGGCCATTGGCCGCAAAACTGGGAGCCTCGTCGAAGGCCGTATCGGTCAGCACCTGCATCTGGTGGTTGCTCAGGTCCATCACCGCGACATGGAATTTGCCATCGAGACGATGCACGAAAGCCAGGGTTCGGCCGTCCGGAG
>CAIXFP010000253.1 GCA_903918705.1 uncultured Pseudomonadota bacterium | reverse complement strand
TTCAGCTGGTGTCTCAGATTCATTGACACGTTCCGTTCACTTCGTTCGCTGTGATCAACTTACGGTAGGACTTCCACCTACAAGAGTGCGCCCATGCTGGGCGCACCAACGGAACCGGGCCGGCCTCCGCCGGCCCGGTGCGTTTCAGACGATGCGCAACACGTGCGCGGCGATTTGCCCTGGGAACCCTTGATACGCTAACCCTTCAAAGCAACTGTTGTTAGAATGCAACAAACTTGTAATGCACTGTTTTTCCAATACTTTTATAAGGAACGATGATGAAACTGAAGCTGATCAGCGTTGTGCTGGCCCTGGCGGCGACGCCGGCCCTGGCCGCCATGGGCACCACCGACATCCCGACCTTCGCCGGCCAGGCCGCCGCTCAAACCGCCGCGAAGACGGGTATCCCGAAGACTCCGGAAGAATGGCTGGCGCGCATGACCGATTTCACCCGCAACCTGTCAGCGTTCAAGGATCCCAAGGTATTCGTGCCCTGGAGCAATGCCGTCACCGAGCCCGGTTTCTACGTCGCCATGATGAACGGCATGATGGATCCGGGTGGCTGGCTGAACATGATGAATTCCGCCGCCAACCCCGATGCCGTGCGTAACCTGGTGCAATTCACCGATCCCAACATTCTGCTGAAGTGGGCTGCCGCCACGGGCGATCCGGCTTTCTACACGGCCATGCTGACCCAGCTTTCCGACCCCGGCAAGGCGATGCGCTGGGCCATGCTGCCCATCGATTCGCGCCTGTGGAACACCATGTTGTCCACGCTTAATCCCAACACCTACATCCGTTGGGGGCTGGCCGGCCTCGACCCGCGCGCCTGGAATCTGGCGGGCACCATGGCCAACCCGGCCCTCTACACCGGCATGCTGGGCGCCCTGGCCAACCCGAACACCTATGGCCAGGGCACCAATGCCTGGCTGACCTGGACGCCGCAGCCATCCGTCCAGGGTGCCGGCAGTTTCAGCATGTGGGATCCGCTGGCGATGCTGGGCAACCTGTCCGGTTTCATTCCCGGTGTCAGCCAGTTGCAGCAGCAACTGCCGAACCTGCCCAACATCGGTCTGCCCACCATCAGCCTGCCGACGCTCCCGACCCCGGCATTCAACCCTGCTCCCCTCTACGCGCCCGCGGCCAAACCGGCGGAACCCGCCAAGCCCGCGGTGGAAGCCCCGGCTCCGGTGGCCAAGCCCGCGGTGGAAGCCCCGGCTCCGGTGGCCAAACCCGTGGTTGAAGCCACACCGGCCAAAGAGGCCGCCAAGGAGGAGGTGAAGGTCGCCGCGCCCGCGCCCGTCGTGGCGCCGGCCCCGGCAGCGATCGAGGTACCGGCTCCAACCCCGGTGGCGACCGCTGTCGCCAGGCCAGTCGAACCGGCCAAGCCCGTCGTGGCTGCCCAACCCCAGGCAAAGGCCAGCTCGCCGGCGCCCGTCGTGGCGGCCAAGCCTGCCGCCGCACCCGCCGCAAAGCCGGTCGCGTCCACCAGCAAAGTGGTTCTGGCGGGTGACGCGCTGTTCGTGACCGGAAAATCCGGCATCAAGGATTTGTCGCGCGACGGCAAGGCCCGCCTGGACGAGGTGGTCACCAAGATCAAGGCCATGGGCAAAGTCGAGCAGATCAAGGTGATCGGTCACGCCGACCCCACCGGCAACTCGAAGTCCAATCGCTTTCTGTCGGAAGCCCGAGCCAAGTCGGTCAAGTCCTACCTGGTGGCCAAGGGCATCAAGCCCGGCGTCGTCATCACCAGCGGCATGGGCGACACCAAGCCGGTGGTGAAGTGCGACAAGGCACTGGCCGGTGAAGCCTTGAAGGCCTGCAACGCGCCCAACCGCCGCGTGGAAATCGAGATCGTCGGAAAAGCCAGGTAACCCTGGCGACAACTTCGCGCAAAACCGCCCTTCGGGGCGGTTTTTCCTGGAAGGGCCGGTCTCATCAAGTGGGGTTCAACGAACCGCCGCAGTGTGACTGCCCCACCAACACCGTGAAGACCCGGTTGTGAAAGGTGGCGCAGCTCTCGCCACAGGACAGGCAGGACAGACTCATGACAACGCGATCGACAACCAACGAAGGCGCGCCCATAGACCCTGGAGCCGGCAGCGACACCCAGCCGAGTTATGGTTGCCGCGACGACTGCGCCGCCCCCTTGATCTTCACCTTGGCCCCCGGCGTCAGTCGGGAGTAGCCGTCGGTAAGCACGGTCTCGCCGCTGGCCAGGCCCTGGGCGATGGCGGCCTGGGCGTCGCGGACCTGGGCGATTTCCACCTTGCGCATCCTGGCGCCGCCCTCCGCGGTAAGCACGTAGACGAAGCTGCCCTCCGGCCCCTGTTGCACGGCCTCGGCGGGCACCACCAC
>CAIXFP010000252.1 GCA_903918705.1 uncultured Pseudomonadota bacterium | reverse complement strand
TTCGCCCGCGTGCTCGCGGAAAACGCCGTCAACATCCTGCTGGTGGGCGACTCCCTGGGCATGACCGTGCAAGGGCACGACACCACCCTGGCGGTAACCATGGAGCAGATGATCTATCACACCGAGGCGGTGGCGCGCGGCGCCAACGGTAACGCCTTCATCATGGGCGACCTGCCCTTCGGCGCCTATCAGCAAAGCCCGCACCAGGCCTTCGCCGCCGCCGCCCGCCTGATCGCGGCGGGGGCCAACATGGTCAAGCTGGAGGGGGGCGCGGTGATGGTGGACAGCGTGCGCTTCCTGGCGCAGCGCGGCATTCCGGTCTGCGCCCACCTGGGGCTGCTGCCCCAGTCGGTCAACGCCACCGGCTACCGCAGCCAGGCCCGCGAGAGTAGCGCCGCCGCCCGCCTGATCGAGGACGCGGAAGACCTGGAAGCCGCAGGCGCCCAGATGCTGGTGCTGGAATCCATACCCGCCGTGGTGGCGGAGGAAGTCACCCAGCACTTGGCCATCCCCACCATCGGCATCGGCGCTGGCCCCCATTGCAACGGCCAGGTCCTGGTGTTGAACGACCTGCTCGGCCTCACCGAGAAGCCGCCACGCTTCGCCAAGGACTTCATGGAAGGCTCCTGGAACATCGCCAATGCGGTGCGCAGCTATGTCGCGTCGGTCAAGGGCGGCGAATTCCCGGGCCTGGAACACTCGTTCTGATGCGACTGATCCACTCCCTCGCCGAACTGCGCGCCACCCTGGCCGGGGAGCGCGACACCGCCTTTGTGCCCACCATGGGCAACCTGCATGCCGGCCACATCGGCCTGGTGGAGCAGGTCAAGGCCCTGGGCGGCCCGGTGGTCGCCAGCATCTTCGTCAACCCCTTGCAGTTCGGCGCCGGCGAGGATTTCCAGCGTTACCCGCGCACCTTGCCGGCCGATTGTGAGCAACTCGAAGCTGCCGGCTGCGACATCGTGTTCGCTCCGGATGTCCACGAGATGTATCCGGAAGCGCAGACTTTCCACGTCCTGCCGCCCCTGGCGGACCAACTCTGCGGCGCCTTCCGCCCCGGTCACTTCTCCGGCGTCGCCACCGTGGTGCTGAAGCTGTTCAACATGGTGCGGCCGGCCACGGCCATCTTCGGCAAGAAGGATTACCAGCAACTGTTCATCCTGAAAGGCCTGGCGCGCCAGTTCAACCTGCCCATCCGCATCCTGGAAGCGGCAACCGCCAGGGCGCCGGACGGCCTTGCCCTGTCCTCGCGCAACGGCTACCTCGGCGCGGCGGAACGGGCCGAGGCGCCGCGCCTGTTCCGCCTGCTGACCGAGGCCGCCGCCGCCATCGCCGCCGGTTCCCGTGATTTTGCCGGCCTGGAACGGGCCGCCTCCGCCGATCTCGCCGCCCACGGTTGGCGGGTGGATTACGTCTCCGTGCGCGCCCAGGCCACCTTGCTGGCGCCGGCCACCGACTGCCGCGACCTGGTGATCCTGGCCGCCGCCCGCCTCGGCTCCACGCGGCTGATCGACAATCTGGAAGTGTCGACGGCGGCCTGACGGCGGCGGAAGTCATGGCATGCCCGGAAATAAGCCCCTGGCTTGTCGTCCCGTCGCTGCCGTGACCGCGTTGGCAGTCCTGGTCTGCACGACTTCCCTGGCGGGGGAACTAATTCCGTTAAGATTCAGGCCGATAACACGCTTAGATCAAAGGTTAAGGCGATGCTGGATTTCAAACAGGCGTTTCTCGAATTTGCGATACGCCAGCAGGTGTTGTTGTTCGGGGAGTACAAGACCAAGGCCGGGCGCTTGAGTCCGTACTTCTTCAACGCCGGCTTGTTCAATGATGGGGTGTCGCTGAAACAGCTCGGCGAATTTTACGTTAAGGCCATCAGCGACTCCCGCCTGGCCTTCGATGGCCTGTTCGGGCCGGCCTACAAGGGCATTCCCCTGGCTGCGGCGGTGGCCATCGCCTTCGCCGGCGAGGGCCGCAAGCTGCCCTACAGCTATAACCGTAAGGAAGCCAAGGACCACGGCGAGGGCGGCAGCATCGTCGGCGCCCGCCTGGAAGGCCGCATCCTGATCGTCGACGACGTGATTTCCGCCGGCACCTCGGTGCGCGAATCGGTGGAATTGATCCGCGCCGCCGGCGCCACCCCCTGCGGCGTGGCCATCGCCCTGGATCGCATGGAGCGCGGCCAGGGGAATCTGTCGGCGGTGCAGGAAGTGAGCCGCGACTATGGCCTGCCGGTCATCGGCATTGTCAACCTGAACGACCTGGCGAACTACCTGGCCAAAACGCCGAAATGGGCGGCCACCCTCGCCGCCATAGAACGTTATCGTGCCCAATACGGTGTCGAAGACTGACGAAATACCGGCACGGGTTGCCGGTTATTCAACGGGCTCCATCCGGGGCGGTGCGTCCAACGCCGTGATATCAAAGGCTCGACAGCTGGCCTGCCGTTTGCTGAGGGCGGAAGCCTCCTTATCGGCGTCTCGTCTCATGCGTGGATACATAGCGATACTTCTCATTGCGTCTTCCGGCTCGACGCCGGCAGCCACCTATCGTTGGGTGGATACCCAGGGCAAAGTGCATTACGGCGATGTCCTGCCCAGCCAGTCCACCGGTCTGGGCCATGAGGAACTGGACAAGCAGGGCCGGGTGATCCGGCAAACGCCGCGCACTCTGCTCACCCCCGAGGAACGCCGCTGCCGTGCCGCGGAGGCCGCGGCGCGCAAGGAGCAGTTGCGCCGAGCGGAGGATCAGCAGCGCCACGACCGTGCCCTGCTCTCCAGTTACAGCAACGAGGGGGAGATCGACCTGGCGCGGAATCGCGCCCTGGAGCTGGAAAACCTGACCCTGAAAGGCCTTCAGACCCGGCTGGACAACAGCTCGGCCAAGCTTTCCTTCGCCAATGACCAGATTGCCCGCTTCCACGCGACGGGCATGGCGGAACCGGCCAGCGTCGCGCAGATGCGCGACGAGGCCAACGTGGAACTGGCGCAGATCAGAGAGTCCATGCAGCAACGCCAGAAAATCATCAGCGACCTGAAACTCCGTTTCGAGGCCGACAAGGCCCGATTTCGCGAGCTGATGGAACAGCGGCAATAACCGGGCGGGCGGCACCACTGGTGCCGGAAGGTCAGGGGACGAGTTTGGACTTCAACAGTTCGTTGACCTGGGCGGGATTGGCCTTGCCTCTGGAGGCTTTCATCACCTGGCCCACCAGGGCGTTGAAGGCCTTCTCCTTGCCGGCGCGGAATTCCTCCACCGACTTGGCGTTGTTGGCCAGCACCTCGTCGATGATGGCCGAGAGGGCGCCGGAATCGGAGACCTGTTTCAGGCCGCGGGCCTCGATGATGGCGTCCGCGTCAGCCCCCTCACCTTTCCATAGCGTGTCAAAAATCTCTTTTGCGATCTTGCCGTTGATGGTGCCATCGGCAACACGCCTCACGACACCGGCCGCCTGCTCCGGCGTCACCGGGCACGCTTCCAGGCTGTAGTCGCCGTCCGCCCCCATGCTGTTGAGGAACGCCGCGAGTCCTCCGGTTACCCAGTTGGCGCAGGCTTTGGCTTGGCTGGTTCCCGTCACAGACACCATTGCGTCGAAATAATCCGCCGTCCTCTTGGAATTGGTCAGCACGGAAGCGTCATACGCCGACAGCCCCAGTTCGTTCACGTAACGCGCCTGCTTTTGCCGCGGCAATTCCGGCAGGCTGGCGCGGATCTGCTCGATCCAGTCCTCGTCCAGTTTCACCGGCAGCAGGTCGGGGTCGGGAAAATAGCGGTAATCGTGGGCGTCTTCCTTGGTCCGCATGGTGCGCGTCTCGCCGGTATCCGGGTCGAACAGCACCGTGGCCTGCTGGATTTTGTGGCCGTCCTCGATCTGCTCGATCTGCCAGCGCACTTCGTAATTGATGGCCTGTTCCAGGAACTTGAACGAGTTGAGGTTCTTGATCTCGCGCCGGGTGCCGTATTCAGCCTGACCCTTGGGGCGCACGGAGACGTTGGCGTCACAGCGGAAAGATCCTTCCTGCATGTTGCCGTCGCAGATGCCGATCCAGG
>CAIXFP010000251.1 GCA_903918705.1 uncultured Pseudomonadota bacterium | reverse complement strand
TGGTGCTCAAGGCCGAAGTCCTGCCGGGGAGTGGCGGGCTGCCGGCCAAGGATAATGAGCGCTTCGTGGTGACCACCTTGCGCGGCCCCTCGCCCCGCACGCTCTACAGTGAAGACTATTGCGCACGGGGCCAGGCCGAGAATTTGATCAAGCAGGTGAAGTGCGATCTGAAATCGGATCGAACCTCGGCTTCCACCTTCCTCGCCAACTTCGCGCGCCTGCTGCTGACGGCGGGGGCGTATGTCTTGCACCAGCAATTCCGCCTCCTGGGCCTGCAAGGCACAGCGTTGGCGTCGGCTCAGCCCAGGACCGTCATGCTGACGCTGTTCAAGATCGCCACCCGAGTGAAACAGTACAAGGATCGGGTGCTGCTGCATCTGCCCAGCGCCTGCCCGGCCAAGGCGCTGCTGGCGCAGGTCTGTCAGCAAATCTACCCGGCTATCAGGACGCGCGCCATGCCGGCTTCTCCATGACAGGTCACGTCTGGCCTACGAGACGGCGCCGCACACCCTTGTCGACAACCCCTTCACGCTTCACCCCGCCTGCCGGGGTAGGGGGCGCGTCCGGAACGTGTCAATGAATCTGAGACACCAGCTGAATTAATTTAGTGTCGATGGTTCAGAGGGGATTCCGGGAAGCGCTTCCTTTTTTGGTGGATTGATCCAAGCGGCGACGGGCAGGTTGGGAGGTTGTGGGGCATTGCCCTTGAATCTGTTCGGGTTGGCCAGGAAGGCGGCATTCAAGGTTTCGGCGCGTTTCACCAGCATGGCTTTGGCGAGGCCATAGTGGACCGCCTCAGGCGTCATGAAGCCGATGCCGGAATGGCGGTGCTCACCGTTGTACCAGGTGAAGAACCGCTGGCAGTGCGCCCGCGCATCCTCGATGCAGCCGAAGCGGGCGGGAAACTCAGGCCGGTATTTCAGGGTTTTGAACTGCGCCTCGGAGAACGGATTGTCATCGGACACATAGGGGCGGCTGTGGCTTTTGGCCACTTCCAGATCGACCAGCAAGGCGGCCACCGGCTTCGAGCGCATGCTGCTGCCCCGGTCGGCGTGCAGGGTCAGCGTCCCTGGGGCAATGGCCTGTTTGGCCACGGTGTCGGCGATCAGCGTCTCGGCCAGTTCGGCACTCTCCTGCGGCGCGATCATCCAACCCACGACGTAGCGGCTGAAGATGTCGAGGATCACGTACAGGTGAAAGCAGGTCCACTTGCTCGGCCCCTTGAGTTTGGTGATGTCCCAGCTCCAGACCTGGTTGGGGTCGGTGGCCAGCAGTTCGGGTTTGGCATAGGCCGGATGGACCCGCTGGGCACGCCGTTCGCTGGACTGGCCGGCGTCGGCGAGCAGGCGGTACATGGTGCGCACCGAGCCGAGATAGATGCCCTCGTCGAGCAACGTGGCATAGACGGTGGCTGGCGCGCAGTTGGCGAAACGCACGCTGTTGAGGGCTTCGAGCAGCGCACCGCGCTCCGCCTTGTCCAGCGCCAGGGGCGGGGTGGGCCGTGGGGCAACCGCGGGCGCGGGGGCCTGCAGGTGGCGCCGGCGGGCATCTTCGCGGTACACGCTGCCGCGAGGGAGGTGCATGGCGGCGCAGGCACGGGCCAGTCCGACTTCGGGAGCGAGGATGTCGACGGCCTCCATCAGAATGCGTCGCTGGGCGCGTGGGCCATCGACAAGCCCAGCAAGGTCGCCACTTTTTTTTGGACATCGATGATGAGTTCGGCCTGGGCCAGCTTCCGACGCAGGCGCTCGTTCTCACGGGTCAGCGTCTCAAGGTGGCGCGCCTCGGCCAGAGCTGGATCGGGCTTGCGTCCGCGCTTTTGCGGTTCCAGTGCGGTGCGTTCCGCGGCGGCACGTTGCTTGCGCCAAGTGGACAGATGCGAGGAGTAAATGCCTTCGCGGCGCAACAACGCGCCGATCTCGCCGGGCTGCGTGCATGCGTCGGCCAGCGCTAGGATGCGGCGCTTCTCGCTGCTGCTGTATTGGCGCCGCCGCGCAACGGCAACCACCTCAGGATCGGGGCGCGCGCCGGAAGAGGTGTTTCCAATCGCCCTCCGGGCTCC
>CAIXFP010000250.1 GCA_903918705.1 uncultured Pseudomonadota bacterium | reverse complement strand
CTCTCCACTCTCCACTCTCCACCACGCCTCGCTCCACCAGGCCCTGCTCCCCGGTCTCCTCGGCAACTTGGGGCTGCTCACCGAGGAAGGTAACTACCTCGGGGCGCGCGAGATGAAGTTCTGGGTTTTCCCCGGCTCCGGCGTGAAGAAGAAACCGAAGTGGCTGCTCGCCGCCGAAATCGTGGAAACGAAGCGGGTCTATGCCCGCATGGTGGCCAGAATCGAGCCGGAGTGGATCGAGCACGCCGCCCGCCACCTGCTCAAGGTCAGCTACAGCGACCCGCATTGGGCCAAGAAGCCGGCCCACGTGGCGGCCTCGATGCGCGCCACCCTGTACGGCCTGCCGGTGGTGAATGGGCGAAAAGTGCATTACGGCCCCATCGACCCGGTGCTCTCCCGCGAACTGTTCCTCCGCGGCGCCCTGGTGGCGGGCGAGTTCGAGACCCGGGCGCCCTGGTTCGAGCACAACCGTCGCCTCCTCGAAGAAATCGACGACCTCGCCCATCGCGCCCGCAACGCCTGCATGGTCGTGGACGAACACCGGCTCTACGCCTTCTACGAGGCACGGGTACCGGAAGGCATCCACAATGGCGCCGCCTTCGACAAATGGCGGCGCGAGGAAGAAAGAAGCCAGCCGCGCCTGCTCTTCCTGGAGCGCGCCAGCCTGCTGGCCGACGACCACGACAGCCAGGAACAGGAATTCCCATCACAACTGGATCTCAACGGCGCCCGCTATCCCCTGGCCTACCGCTTCGACCCCGGCACGGCGGACGACGGCGTCACCCTCATCGTGCCCCTGGCCGCCCTCAACCAGATTTCCCCGGCCCGCTGCGAATGGCTGGTGCCCGGCCTGCTGGAGGAAAAGATCACCGCCCTGTTGAAGAGCCTGCCCCAATCCATCCGCCGCGCCTTCGTGCCGGTGCCGGAATACGCGAGGGCGGCGGCGGCGGCACTGCTCCAGCCAGGCGATAGCCGCGGTTCACCCCCCTTTCCCAAAGGGGGGCAGGGGGGATTTGTATCCTCTGACTCCAGCAAGCCCCCGCAGACACCCCCCCCTGCCCCTCTTTTGCAAAGCGGGGAGTTCCTGACCGACGCCCTCGCCGCCTTCCTCGCCAAATCCTCCGGCCAGCTCGTACCCCGCGACGCCTGGCGCCCGGAGGCACTGGCGCCCCACCTGATCATGAATTTCCGGGTGCAGGACGAAGACGGCAAGACCCTGGCGGAAGGCCGCGATCTCGCCGCTCTGCGCCAGGAACTGGGCAGCGCCGCGAGCCAGGAACTGGCCCGCTCGGCGGGGCAGTTCCAGCGCGAGGACATTTCCCGCTGGGATTTCGACGATCTCCCGGAAACCGTCACCGTCAACAGCGGCGGTCGCGTGGTTGCCGCCTTCCCGGCCCTGCACTGCGACGACGGCCGCGTCAGCCTACGACTGTTCGACCACGCCGAAGAAGCCCGCGCGTCCCAGCGCCTGGGCGTGGCCCGATTGCTCTGGCTGGGCTTCCCCGACCTGCTGAAACAGGGCGAGCGCGACATGGCGGCGCGCCTGAAGCCGGCCTGCCTGCAATACGCGCTGCTGTTCAAGGGGGTCTCGTGTCCAGGCCTGGCCCGCGACGTACTGGCCGGCGCGCTGCTGAGCCTGCGCGAGGTGGCAGACATTCGCACGCAAGCCGCCTTCGCCGAGGCCGCCCAGGCCGTCCGCCCGCGCCTGATGGAGGCCGGCAACCGTGTGGCGGCCATCGCGACCGACTGCATCGCAGCCGCCCACCGCCTCAACCAGGCCCTGGCCAAGGCGCCCGCCGCCTGGAAGGCCGCCACCTCGGACATGCGCGAACAACTCGACGCCCTGATCTTCCCCGGCTTCCTCGCGGCCCATCCGGGTGAACGCCTGGCCCACCTGCCGCGCTACCTCAAGGCCCTGGAACTGCGCCTGAACAAACTACCCAACCAAGCGGCCCGCGACGCCGACGCACAACGAGAGATGGCGTCCCTCATCACCGCCTGGCGGGAGAGGCTCAAGCGCTTGCGCGCCCAGGGCCGCGACGACCCCGCCCTGGCCGCCTTCCGCTGGCAACTGGAGGAACTGCGGGTTTCCCTGTTCGCCCAGGAATTGAAGACGCCGGAACCGGTATCGGTGAAACGACTGGGGAAACGCTGGGGGGAAATCGTCGGCTGACGCGGTGGGCTGGCGAAGAATACCCGGGGACACGTCACCCGCATGGCCATGTACAGGCCGCGTGCTTGCAAGCACTCAGACGCGCGACCACGATGCACACAACAACGTACACACATACGCCCATCGGCTGCAACGATCTCTGGATCGCCTGCCATGCCCTCGCCGACGAATCTACCCTGGTGACCCACAACCTGGACGAATTCAACCGAATCGATGGGCTGCTTCTGGAAAACTGGGCGGACTGGGCGGCAACCATCGTGCCTCAGAATGCGTAATTCAGTCCCGCCGAGAACCCCAGCGCCCGGCTTTCCCCAAAGTTCAACTTCTGCGTGCTCAAGGCCAGATAGAAATCGGGATGGCGCAGGCTGATTTCCGCTGAGCCGAAACGGGTCTCGTATTCCAGTCCAACCCGCCAATTCTCGGCTATCAGGTAATTCACTCCCAATTGCGGAAACAGTTCGCCATCCATTTCCTCGGCGCTGGCCATCAGCGTGGCATTGCCGACGGGATAGTCGCCGGCCACGCGCAGTTTTGGCTTCAGGTTCAGGGTCAGGGAGCGGTAGCTGCTGGCGGCCTGGCCACTGCCGTTGGGATTGATATTTTGCAATGTGCCATTGACCGTCTCGGCGTCGAAGCGCTGCTTTAGCAACGGCACCCGGTCCCAGCGGATGCGACCGAACAGATCGTTGACCGCGAGGGAAAATGTCGCACCATTCCGATAACGCCATTGCATGCCGAGATCCAGCGTATAGCCCCAGCCGCCTGGAATCGACTCGGACGGTGCGACGAAATCGTTCAAACTCGACGCGACGGCCACGGAATGCAGTCGGGTGTTGAACAATTCCCGGCCGCCAGTCAGGGTGCCGGTCGAGTTGCTGCCAGCCATCGTGTTGACCAGACTGCCGTTGGCCGTTTCCATCCGCACATCCTGGCCGTGTAGCAGCGCAAGCGCCACACCCCAACTGCCTTCACCGCTTTCTGCCGCCGCGAAGGCTTTGGACAAGCCGAAGCGCAAACCATCCGCCGAATAGCCGCGCAGGCTGTAATCCACGTTGTAGTTTCCCGCCTGGCTGGTCAATTGGCCGGTCTGGTTGAGGTAATCGGCATGGACGGTGTCTTGATTGGCCTTGAGATACCAGTCCTGGCGCTGGAAATAGGCCACAGACCAGTTGCCGCGCCGCTCGCCGAGGGACACCCGGTCGTTGGCGACCGCCAGGTTGCTGCCGGATCGGGCATGGTAATTCGCAGGCCAGGGGTCATCGCTGAAATGGTTGACCGGCACCATGTCGTCGGCCGCGAACAGGCTGGCGGAAAGTTCGAGGGAACGCTCCGGATGATCCAGATGCGCCGGGTTATCCACCATCAACACGTCCTGGCCCCAGGCGGAAGGGATGCCGGTACAGGCGAAAACGAGGTAGAGAAAATGGTTTGCATTCATGTCCATGCACCCACAAAAAACCGGCGGGGAAACCCGCCGGTCGGACTATCCCAAAAAACGGGACAATTTAGGAGGCCGGAACCGTTACATCAACGATTCGACGGTTTGATCCGCGTAGGTGATATAGCTACCCTGGATATTGGCGAGGACGGAATTGCCCTTCATGACTTTAGTATTGGTAATGTTGTTCGCCATATTCACGGATATGCCGTTGCCGTCGGAAAGGACCACTTGCGAGTTCGCCGTACCTGGGGCGGCGTGACTGTTATATGGGCCTGATCCTGTAACGGATATGCCTTTGTTGTAGTCGTTGTAACTCACTGTCAGAGTGCCACTATCCCAGCCAGTATCGTTTTGCGTGACTACCAGCTTGAGGCCAAGGTCAGTCGCAGACTTGAATACCGTTCCAGTAAAGCTCAATGTGTATTTCTGGAAATTGGTGGCGGACTTGGCCAGGTTCGGGTTGTAGCTCGCGCCATCGACCGTTCCCTCCAGTTTGCCCACCATGATGTTGAAGTTATTGTTGGCATTGCTGTCCACGCCTGCCAATCCTGTGCCGTTGATGGTGCCGGTGAAACTGACCGTGCCGCCGACGATATTCTGATTGGGCACCACGCCTTGAGCCTGGATGTTCTTGGCTTCGATCACGCCGGTGAAACTGTAATTGGCGGTGATGAAGGTGCCGACGAAGTTGGCATAAGTCTTGGTCTCGTCGGTGTTCTTGCTAGCTGGCTGATTGATGTCGAGCTTGGTGCCGGAACCGAATGCCAATTCAAATACTGGCGTAGTGCAAGTTGCAATGCCGCTGCCGGTGCATTGCATATCCTTGAGCGTGCCTACCAAGGTGTATTCATACATGTCCGCCCCGGCAATTGATGACTTGGTCAGCTTGAGCGAAGTCGCAGTGGCATCGCCGCCGCCCGGGTTACCCACCTTGGCAACCCCTGCACCCGTCGTCATCGGGGGAATATAGCCATCCACGGTCATCTGGGTATCCGAGCTATCAAAGGCAATGGTACCCGTTGCAAACGTACCAAACGCCCAGGCAGTACCTGAGTTCGTGAGAGCCACGGTCAGTCCATTGCTGGAATCAAAGCACGAAGCGCTGGCAGTCGAACCGTTGCAACCCGAGGGTACGGTCCCATCGTGCAGATCCTTGGCCCAACTCACGATACGGGTAAGTTCATTCAGCCCTTTATAAGGCGATGTTGTCAGTTGGTTGAACTCCGTATTCAGCTTGCTTTGTTCCGTATCCAGGAAGCCTGTTCCGTTGGAATTGGAATAAGGCAGGATGCCGGTACGCAGATTGGCGAAGAATTGCTTGGCCTGGGCCAGGCCGTCCAGCGTCGCGGCGGCATTGGGGGTGAGATTGGCAGGCAAGGCGGCGATGACGGCGGATGCCGTCTGGGGCTCGCCGGCCAACTGGCTGGCCGTGACGCTGGAATTGCTTCCGACCACGCTAATGTTCAGAGCATTCATGGCGCTCACAAAAGACGCCTTGAAGGTCGCATCCAGTGCAAGGGACGCCGGCGAGCTGCTCGATGTGTTGTAGTTGGCGGCCATCGGCGTGATCGCGGCGGCCAGTGCGTTGATGGTGCAGCTAACCTTGGCCTCGTTGCCCACCGCTGCCGCGCAGGCTGAAGCGCTGCCGGGCCGGGAAATGTTGGAGAGCGCGGCCAGCCGCGCGACCATGGCGGGGTCGTTGACCGGATCGCTGGTCACGGGATCCATGCCTATCATCTGGTTCACCAGATTCGCGGCCTGGTTGATGGCTGCATTCACGTCACTCTTGCCGACTTTATTGGCCACGATGGAGCACATCAGGTTGGTGAACGGGGTGACACTGCCCGTAAGCGTGCTACCCGAGGCAGCCGGGACGACGGAACACAGGGAGAGACTGGTCACGGGCGTTTCGCCGTAAATCTCGTCGGCCATGGTTGTGGCCGTCCCGGCGCTACCCGCCGGCTTCGCCGAAACCACGATATAGACCGGATTGGAAAACCCCGCCGGCAAGGTCACGGAATATTGGCCGTTGCCATCCGTTTCCGTTGCGGGTACCAGGGTAGCGGCGGTAGCCAATTTGGTCAGATCCAGTGTGGTCGCATCGTAGACCTTGACGATGGCGTGCTTGAACACGCCGGCCGCCACGGATCCGTTCATGGCAGCCGGTGTCGCCGATGACCCGCCGCCACCGCCGCCTCCCCCACAACCTACCAAAGCCAGCCCCAAAGACAACACCCACGCGCCCGCAAGCGCCCTCACTACTAATGATTTTTTCATCACAAATCTCCGAAAGTCCGATTGATCTGTCCTTAAACATTGCCGCGGCCATGTCGATAACCCGATAGCCACGTCCGAATACTAGTCGAAGAGGAGCGCTGAAATGGACCAACATGGCAGTTATATTACTTAAGACATATTGAGCATATAACCTCCGTACTAGGGCATGGTGATGGCCATAACCGATCAGGTCTGGCACGCCACCCAGGCAGAAAACGGGCGACCGGCTTCCGCCCGGCAAATTCCTGAAATGCGACCGGCGCGACATCCCCGCGCCACGCCTGGACGAACCGAATTCAAGTTTTGTCTCCCCCTGCCGTTATCCCCGCAAACCCCGATACGGAATGGATGGAGACTCTCGTGAAATTGCTCTCGTTTTGCACCGGCACCATTACTTCTCGGATTCTCGCCTTCGCGGCGGGCCTCTTCCTGGTCATCCTTGCCGCGTCGCAAATCCATTCCTATTACTCGCAGAAGAGCCTGGCGGAGGAATTCGCCCGCGGCCATGTCGGTGACCTGGCGGATACCTATTTCGACAGCCTCAACAAGTTGATGCTCACCGGGGGCATGGCGACGCGCGAGGAACTCTCGCAACAGTTCAAGGCGCAACCCAACGTACTGGAAGCCCGCGTGATCCGCGGTGATCCCGTGATCGGCCAATACGGGCCGGGCAACGGCGCGGAAGGCTCCCTGGACGAACTCGACCGGGCCGCCCTGGCCGGCAAGGAAGGCACCCGCATCGAGGACACACCCCGGGGCCGCCGCCTCACCCTGGCCAGGCCGTTCCACGCCAGCGAAAAGACTCGCGGCGTCAACTGTCTCGGTTGCCATAGCGTGCCCCCCGGCAGCGTGTTGGGCGTGGTTCGCATCAGTTACGACCTGGCGCCGCTGGATGCGCGCATCGTCAATGCCGGACTGGTCAGCCTGGGCATCCACGCGGTGCTGTTCCTCGTCGGCATGGCGCTGCTCATCCTCGCCCTGCGCCGCACCGTGGCGGCCCCGAT
>CAIXFP010000249.1 GCA_903918705.1 uncultured Pseudomonadota bacterium | reverse complement strand
TACCCCGCGACGGTGACAACGACGCCGGCGAGGCGCCGGCGCTACTGCTCGACCACATCAGCCGCGGCTTCCAGGTGGGCGACCAGCAGGTGCGGGCGCTGCGCGAGGTGAGCCTGAATATCGCCGCGGGCGAGTTTGTTTCCATCATGGGGCCGTCCGGCTCCGGCAAGTCGACCCTGCTCAACCTCCTCGGCCTCCTCGACCGCCCCGACAGCGGCAGCTACCGGCTCGATGGCGCGGATGTCACTGGTCTCGACGACGCCGCAGCGGCACGGGTGCGGCGCGAGAAGATCGGCTTCGTGTTCCAGTTCTTCCACCTGGTGCCGCGCCTGACGGCCGCCGCCAACGTCGCCCTGCCGCTGTTGCTGGCGGGTGTGGCGCCGGCCGAACGCAAGCGGCGGGTGGCGGACCTGCTGGCCGACGTCGGGCTGACCGGCCGCGCCGAGCATCTCCCCGCGCAGCTTTCCGGCGGCCAGTTGCAGCGGGTGGCCATCGCCCGCGCCATGTCCATGAACCCGCCCCTGCTCCTGGCCGACGAGCCCACCGGCAACCTGGACCGCGCCACTGGCCGCGAGGTGCTGGCCCTGCTGGAAGACCTCAACCGGCGCGGCACCACGTTGATCCTGGTGACCCACGACCACGAGATCGGCGCCCGCGCGAGGCGCCACATCGTCATGGAGGATGGGCAGGTGGTGAGTGACTCTTCACTCCCCTCCCCCTTCGGGGGATGGGCCGGGGCAGCCAGAGACTTGGCCGACGTCTTTGGGCGGCCTAGTCGGTTGGCTGGGGGTTCCATCAGTGAGGGAACAATGGTTGCATCGGCGGCAGGGGTTGATCGACTCGTCGTCCATCTCCCCGACTCTCCCCTGGCGGGGGAGGGAGGAAAGCCATGACCCTGCGCGATACCTTCGCCCTGGCCTGGGGCAGTCTCGCCTTCCAGCCGCGGCGCACCCTGCTGATCGCCCTGGCCATGAGTATCGGCGTCGGCGCGGTGGTGGTGCTCACCGCCCTGGGGGAGGGGGCGCGCCATTACGTGCTGGACCAGTTCGCCTCTCTCGGCAGCAATCTGCTCATCGTCCTCCCCGGCCGCGCCGAGACCACGGGGGCCGCGCCCGGCGTGCTCTCCGGCGAAACCACCCGCGATCTCACCCTGAGTGACGCCGACGCCGTCGCCCGCCTGCGCGGGGTGGCGCAAGTGGCGCCGCTCAACATCGGCGTGGCCCAGGTCTCCCACGGCGGCCTCAACCGTGAGGTGGTGCTGCTGGGCACCACTTCCAACATGCTGGACATCCGCCACATGGGCGTGGCCGAGGGCCATTACCTGCCGCCCGGACCCAGCGGCCTGGCGACCCCGGTATGCGTGCTGGGCAGTCGCATCCGTGGCGAACTTTTTGGTGCCGGGGAAGCCGTGGGCGAGTGGCTGCGCCTCGGCGACCGCCGCTTCCGGGTGGTCGGCGTCCTTGCCCCGCAAGGCCAGCAGATGGGCTTCGACAGCGACGAGACCGTGGCTGTCCCGGTGGCGGCGGCACAGCAGATGTTCAATACGCTATCCCTGTTCCGCGTCATGGTGGAGGTGCGCGGCCGCGGCGCCCTGGCCCAGGTGAAGGAGGACGTGCTGGCCCTGCTCAAGAGCCGCCACGAGAACGAGGCCGACGTTACCGTCATCACCCAGGACGCGGTGCTGGCCACTTTCGACCGCATCCTCACCGCCCTGACCCTGGCGGTGTCCGGCATCGCTGCCATCAGCCTGGGGGTGGCCGGCGTGCTGATCATGAACGTGATGTTGGTGTCGGTGACGCAACGGCGTTCGGAAATCGGCCTGCTCAAGGCCCTGGGCGCCACCGCTTCCCAGGTGCGCGGCCTGTTCCTGGCGGAAGCGGGGTTGATCGCCGTATTGGGGGCGACGGGCGGGTTGATCGTGGGGGTGGCCGCCAGCGACGTCCTTGGCCGCATCTACCCGGCCCTGCCCATCGCCCCGCCCCTCTGGGCCATGGCCGCGGCGGTGGCCACCGCCCTGGCCTCCGCCCTCCTGTTCGCCTGGCTGCCGGCGCGCCGGGCGGCGAAGCTGGACGCGGCGCTAGCGCTGGCAAGGCGGTGAACATGGCGGCTTTTTCGTTCTTCATGCCAGTCCCCCCCTTTATCAAAGGGGGGCTAGGGGGGATTTGCCCGCCCGTTGCGCTTGCCCGAACCGTGGAGAAATCCCCCTCGGTCCCCCTTTGGCAAAGGGGGAAGCAAACCTCCGTCAGCCGTTGGGGGAAGTAGCCGTGCGCCTCCCCGACCTCCTGCGCCTCTCTCTCGGCGCCCTGACTTACCACCCCGGACGCAGCCTATTGTCTGCCCTGGGCATCGCCGTCGGTGTTGCCGCGGTGATCCTGCTCACCGCCTTGGGCGAGGGCCTGCATCAATTCGTCCTGGCGGAATTCACCCAGTTCGGCACCAACCTCATCGCCGTGACGCCGGGCAAGACCAAGACCCACGGCGGCACCATCGGCATGTTCGGCAGCGTGCGGCCCTTGTCCCTGGACGACGCCCAGGCCCTGCGCCAAGTGCCCCAGGTGGAGAGCGTGTGCCCGGTGGTGCAGGGCAACGCCGAAGTCATGGCCTTGGGTCATGGCCGCCGCGTCACCGTCTACGGGGTCGGGCCGGATTTCGCCAAGACCTTCCGCATGGCCGTGGCCGCCGGGAACTTCCTGCCAACCGACGACCTGCGCAGCCCGCGCGCCTTTGCCGTGCTGGGCGCCAAGGTCCGCCACGAGTTGTTCGGCGACAACAATCCCCTCGGCGTCCTCATTCGCGTCGGCGGCCAGCGCTACCGGGTCATCGGCGTGATGGCGGCCAAGGGCCAGGTGCTGGGCTTCGACCTGGACGACACCGTCTACCTGCCCACCGCCCGGGTGCTGGAACTGTTCAACCGGGAGGGCGTGATGGAAATCGACGTGGGCCACGACCCGGAAGCCAACCCGGACCAGGTCCAGGCCGGCATCCAGCGCCTGCTCAAGGCCCGCCACGGCAGCGAGGACTACACCGTCACGCCGCAGAAACAGCAACTCGCCGTGCTCGATTCGGTGCTCTCGGTGCTCACCTTCGCCGTCGCCGCTCTGGGCAGCATCTCCCTGGTGGTGGGGGGCGTCGGCATTTTGACGCTCATGACCATCACAGTCAGCGAGCGCACCGGCGAGATCGGCCTCCTGAACGCCCTGGGCGCCCGCCACGGCCAGATCATGGCTCTGTTCCTGGCGGAAGCGGCCGGCCTGGCGGCCCTGGGCGGCGCCGCGGGCCTGGGGCTGGGCGTGGGCGTGGCGCAGTTGTTGTCCTTCGCCGTGCCGGCCCTGCCGGTGCGCCTGGCCTGGGACTACATCCTCGCCGCCGAGGCCGTGGCGGTGGCCATCGGCCTGGCCGCCGGGGTGGCGCCGGCGAGAAGGGCGGCGCGATTCGATCCGGTGGAAGCTTTGCGCGCCGAATAAGTGGAAAATGCGGGGCCGCGTCATCCCCTGCCTGTTGTTCCCATGTCGAAACCCCTCTACCTCGCTTCGCAAAGCCCGCGCCGGCTGGAACTGCTGCGCCAGGTCGGGCTGACGCCGGCGGTATTGCGCCTGCGCAACGAGTCGGGTCGCCTGGATGTGGACGAGACGCCCTTGCCGGGGGAGCGCGCCCCCGATTACGTGCTGCGCCTGGCGCGGTTGAAGGCGGAAGCGGGGGAGTCGGCGCGGCGGCGACGCGGCCACGCGGACTGGCCGGTGCTGGCGGCGGATACCACGGTGACCCTGGACGGGCTGATCCTGGGCAAGCCGGCGGACGCGGAGGAAGCGGCGGCCATGCTGCGCGGCTACTCGGGGCGCGCCCACACGGTGCTGACCGGTGTGGCGGTGGCTTTCCAGGGGCGGCTGGAAGTGGCTCTGTCGGAGAGCACGGTGACTTTTCGAACGCTTACGGAAACCGAGATTGCCGCCTACGTGGCCACTCGCGAGCCCTTCGACAAGGCCGGCGGCTACGGCATCCAGGGGCGGGCGGCGTTGTTCATCGAGCAACTCGCCGGCAGCTATTCCGGGGTGATGGGCCTGCCGCTGTTCGAGACGGCGGAACTGTTGCGGGGAGTGGGCTTTTCAGTGTTGTGAGTGGAGAGTCGAGAGTGGAGAGTCGAGAGTGGAGAGTCGAGAGTGGAGAGTCGAGAGTGGAGAGTCGAGAGTGGAGAG
>CAIXFP010000248.1 GCA_903918705.1 uncultured Pseudomonadota bacterium | reverse complement strand
TCGTAGAGGATGCCCAGGACGATGTAGATGGAAATCAGCGCCACCAGGATCAGGATCGGCTGGCTGGAGAGGGAATCCTGGAACGCCTTGGCGGTGCCCTGGAAACTGCCGTGCAACGAGGTGGGCGCGCCGGCGAGCGCCATGGCGCGGTCGATGGCGACGGAGGCCTGGCCCAGGGAAACCCCTACCGGCAGGTTGAAGCTGATGGTGGAGGCGGGAAAGCCGCCCTGGTGGTTCACCGCCAACGCGGTGTTGCTGGCTTCCATGTGGGCGAAGGCGGCCAGGGGCACCTGGGCGCCGCCGGCGCTGGTGAAGTTGATGATCTTCAGGGTTTCCGGGGCCTGCAGGAAGGCGGGTGCGAGTTCCATCACCACCCGGTACTGGTTCAGCGGGTTGTAGATGGTGGACACCTGGCGCTGGCCGAAGGCGTCGTTCAGGGTGGTGTCGATGGCGGCCATGTTGAGGCCCAGGCGCGAGGCGGCATCGCGGTCGATGACCAGGGAGGTTTGCAGGCCCTTGTCCTGCTGGTCGGTGTTGACGTCCACCAGTTCCGGCAGTTTCGCGAGCAGGCGCTTGATTTTCGGGTCCCAGGTGCGCAGGGCCTCCAGTTCGTCGGCCTGGAGGGTGAACTGGTACTGGGCATTGCTCGGGCGGCCGCCGATGCGCACGTCCTGCACCGGCACCAGGAACAGGCTGGCGCCCGGTTCGTGGGCGAGCTTGCCGCGCAGGCGGCCGATCACCTGGTCGGCGGACAGATGCCGCTCGCCCAGGGGTTTGAGGCCGACGAACATCATGCCGGTATTGCCCTGGCCGCCGCCGGTGAAGCCGGTGACGCTGTCCACGGCGGGGTCGTGCTGGACGATGGCCATGAGATTGATCATCTTCTGGCGCATGGACTGGAAGGAGATGCTCTGGTCGGCCTGGACCATGCCCATGATGCGGCCGGTGTCCTGCTGCGGAAAGAAACCCTTGCGGACGACGCCGTAGAGATGGATGTTGAGGGCGATGGTGAGAACCAGGATGACCAGCATCACCGGGCCGTGGCGCAACGACCAGGCCAGGCCGCGGCGGTAGCCCTTCATCAGTCCGCGCAGTCGCCGCGCGCCCCAGCGCGACAGCCGGCCCGGCGCCGCGTCGACGACGCGGGCCTTGAGCAGGTGGGCAGCCATGGCCGGGGTGGTGGTGAGGGACACCACCATGGAAACCAGAATGGCCGCCGACAGGGTGACGGCGAACTCGCGGAACAATCGGCCGACGATGCCGCCCATCAGCAGCACCGGGATGAATACCGCCACCAGGGACAGGCTGATGGAAATCACCGTGAAACCGATCTCCCGCGCGCCGCGCAGCGCGGCCTGGCGCGGCGCCATGCCGGACTCGATGTGGCGGACGATGTTCTCCAGCACCACGATGGCGTCGTCCACCACGAAACCGGTGGCCACGGTCAGTGCCATCAGCGACAGATTGTCCAGGCTGTAACCGCACAAATACATGACGCCGAAGGTGCCCACCAGGGACACCGGCACCGCCACGCTGGGAATCAGGGCGGCCCGCGCCCGGCGCAGGAACAGGAACACCACCAGGATCACCAGCCCCACCGAGATGGCCAGGGTGCGCTCCACCTCGCGCAGGGAGCCGCGGATGGTGGGGGTGCGGTCCAGCACCACGTCCAGGTCGATGGCGGCGGGGATGGTGGCGCGCAGGTGGGGCAGCAGGGCGCGCACCTTGTCCACCGTGGTGATGATGTTCGCCCCCGGCTGCCGGTAAAGGATCAGCAGCACCGCCGGGCGGCCGCCGGTGGCGCCGTAGGTGCGCACGTCCTGCACCGAGTCCGCGACCTCGGCCACGTCGCCCAGGCGCACGCCGGCGCTGTTCCGGTAGCTCAGGATCAGGGGCCGGTATTCGGCGGCGGTCCTGGCCTGGTCGTTGGCGCCGATTTGCCAATAACGGTCGCCTTGCTCGATGGCGCCGAGGGGCCGGTTGGCATTGCTGCCGACGATGGCCGCGCGCACCGCTTCCAGGCCGATGCCGTTACGGCTCAGCATGTTGGGATCGATCTCCGCCCGCACCGCGGGCAGGGCGCCGCCGCCGATGTTGACCTGGCCGATGCCGTCCACCTGGGCCAGGCGCTGCGCCAGGATGGTGGAAGCGGTGTCGTACATCTGGCCGCGCGAGAGGGTGTGGGAGGTGAGCGCCAAAATCATGATGGGCGCGTCGGCCGGGTTCACCTTGCGATAGGTGGGGTTGCTGGGCAGGCTGCTGGGCAGCAGGGTGCGGGCGGCGTTGATGGCGGCCTGGACGTCGCGCGCCGCACCGTCGATATTGCGTTCGAGGTCGAACTGCACGTTGATGCGGGCATTGCCAAGGCTGCTTTGCGAAGTGATTTCGTTGACTGC
>CAIXFP010000247.1 GCA_903918705.1 uncultured Pseudomonadota bacterium | reverse complement strand
GATGTTCCTGGGCATGTGCCCGTTCATGGGCGTCACCCACAGCGTGAAGGTGGCCTTCCCTCTCGGCCTGGCCACCACCTTCGTGATCCTGATGGCGTCCCTCTCCGCCTATGGCCTCAACATGGTGCTCATCCCGCTGCACATGGAGTACCTGGAGTTGATTTGCTACATCACGGTGATCGCCGCGGCGGTGCAGTTGGTGGAAATGTTCGTGAAGAAGCAGAGCCCGGAGCTGTTCCGGGCCTTGGGCATCTACCTGCCGCTGATCACCACCAACTGCGCGGTGCTGGGCGTGGCCCTGTTCCAGACCGCCCGCGACTACGACTTCGTTCAGTCCCTCACCTTCGCCCTGGGGGGGGGGCATCGGCTTCACCCTGGCGCTCACCCTGCTGGCCAGCGTGCGCGAGCGGGTGCGCTTTTCCAAGGTGCCCAACGCCATGATGGGCACGGCCCTGACCCTGATGCTCGCCGGCATCCTGTCGCTGGCCTTCATGGGCTTCGCCGGCCTGGGCGGAGGGGAATGAACATGATCCAAAGCTACGTCTTCACCATCGGAGCCATCATGTTGGCCCTGCTGATCTACGTCGTGGTCCAGCGTCTCTACCAACTGTTCCGGCAACGGCACCCGGAACTGGGACCTTTCCGCGTCGAAGGCAAGGGCTGCGGCGGTTCTGGTTCCTGCTCCGGAGATGGCCGTTGCGGGGGCGGTGGCTGCTAGTGCTTGACAGTCCACATCCGGGCCCGGGCAGGTCACTTTCCAGGTGGTATCGCTCGGGCTCGACAATTGCGCCAACTTGACTTTCCCGCATATCGCGTCAGGCCCCCGTGCTAGCGTGCTCGATCTCCCGTTCCGGACGCCGCGACAGCACCGTGAAGCAATGTGGGCATGGATGCGCCGGGGCCCTCAGGAGAACGCAGTGCGTTGAAAGCGAGGAAACCCTGCCCGGCCGGGAGGCCAGGACAAATAGCAATTTGACACATCAACGAAAAACCCAATAGAATCCGCCGCTTTCCGAAGTCCCCAATCTGGTACAAAGACATGAAAACGTTCTCCGCTAAGCCCCTCGAGGTCCAGCACGACTGGTACCTGGTGGACGGCACCGACAAGGTGCTCGGGCGGCTCGCCTCCGAAATCGCCCGCCGTTTGCGCGGCAAGCATAAGGCTATCTTCACCCCCCACGTGGATACCGGCGACTACATCGTCGTGGTCAATGCTGAAAAGCTGCGTGTGACCGGCAACAAGGCCGAAGACAAGAAGTACTACAGCCATACCGGCTACCCCGGCGGCATCAACGAGACCAACTTCGGCAAGATGCAGGACCGTTTCCCGGGCCGCGCCCTGGAGAAGGCGGTCAAAGGCATGCTGCCCAAGGGCCCCCTGGGCTACGCCATGATCAAGAAACTCAAGGTCTATGCCGGCGGCGCCCACCCGCACACCGCGCAGCAGCCCAAAACCCTGGAAATCTGAGGTACCGCATGATCGGCAACTATTACTACGGCACCGGCCGCCGCAAGAGCTCCGTCGCTCGCGTGTTCATCAAGTCGGGTTCCGGCAACATCGTCGTCAACGGCAAGCCCGTCGATCTCTATTTCGCCCGTGAAACCGGTCGCATGATCGTGCGCCAGCCCCTGGTGCTGACCGAACGCGCCGCCAACTTCGACATCATGGTGAACGTGCATGGCGGCGGCGAAACCGGCCAGGCCGGCGCAGTCCGCCACGGCATCACCCGCGCCCTGATCGAGTACGATGCCGGCCTCAAGGGCACGCTGAAGAAAGCCGGTCTGGTGACTCGCGACGCTCGCGAGGTGGAACGCAAGAAAGTGGGCTTCCACAAGGCGCGCCGCCGCAAGCAGTTCTCCAAGCGTTAACTTGGTTTGGATCCGCGAGAAGGCCGCCCGAGGGCGGCTTTCTCGTTTTTTCTCGGAGGCATTACAGCATGATCAAGGCAGGCATCGTCGGCGGCACCGGCTACACCGGGGTCGAACTTCTCAGGCTCCTGGCCCAGCATCCCGAGGTGGAACTGGCCGCCATCACCTCCCGCAAGGAAGCCGGCATGCCGGTGGCGGACATGTTCCCGTCCCTGCGCGGCCGCGTCTCCCTGGCCTTCACCACGCCGGAAGAGGCGCCGCTGAAGTCCTGCGACGTGGTGTTCTTCGCCACCCCCAACGGCGTGGCCATGCAGCAGACCCGGGAACTGCTCGATGCCGGCGTCAAGGTCATCGACCTGGCCGCCGACTTCCGCATCCAGGACATCGCCGAATGGTCCAAGTGGTACGGCATGGAGCATGCCTGCCCGGACCTGGTGGCGGAAGCGGTGTACGGCCTGCCGGAGATCAACCGGGACAAGATCAAGGGCGCGCGCCTCATCGCCAACCCCGGCTGCTACCCCACCGCCGTGCAACTGGGCTTCCTGCCCCTGGTGGAAGCCGGCGTGGTGGACACCGCCTGGATGGTGGCCGACTGCAAGTCGGGTGTGTCCGGCGCCGGGCGCAAGGCGGAGATCGGCACCCTGTTCGCGGAAGCCTCCGACACCTTCAAGGCCTACGCCGTGCCGGGCCACCGCCACTGGCCGGAGATCCGCCAGGGCCTCGTGCGCATGGCCGGCCATGATGTGGGACTGACCTTCGTGCCCCACCTGACCCCGCTGATCCGCGGCATCCACGCCACTTTGTACTGCAAGCTCACGAAGGACGTGGACCTGCAAACCCTGTTCGAGCAGCGCTACGCCGGCGAGTATTTCGTCGACGTGCTGCCGGCCAAGTCGCATCCGGAGACCCGCTCCGTGCGCGCCTCCAACCT
>CAIXFP010000246.1 GCA_903918705.1 uncultured Pseudomonadota bacterium | reverse complement strand
GGACTCGACAACACCGGAGACACTTCCAGCATCACCGGCCAGGGCCTGACCAACCTGATGAACAACCTCGGCATCACCGCCGGCCAGGCCTTCACCAGCAAGAACACCGCCTCGGTCATGGTCACCGCCACCCTGCCCGCGTTCATGCGCCCGGGCGAAACCATCGACGTGACCGTTTCCGCCCTGGGCGGCTCGAAAAGCCTGCGCGGCGGCACCCTTCTGATGACCCCGCTGAAAGGCGCCGACGGGCAGGTCTACGCCATGGCCCAGGGCTCCCTGCTGGTCGGCGGCGCTGGCGCGTCGTCGGGGGGCTCTTCCACCGTGGTCAACCATCTTTCCGCCGGCCGCATTCCCGACGGCGGCACGGTGGAACGCGCCGTGGCGATGCATCTCGGCCAGGGCGACTACATCACCCTGGAACTGAAGGAAGCCGATTTCACCACCGCCAGCCGGGTGGCCGAGGCCATCGAGCGCGACATCGGCAAGGGCCTGGCCATGCCCCTCGATTCCCGCGTGATCCAGGTGAAGGCGCCGGCGGATCCGGGCCAGCGGGTGGAATTCATCTCGCAACTGGAAAACATCAACATCAATCCCGGGTTGACCCGGCCCAAGGTCATCATCAACGCCCGCACCGGATCCGTGGTCATGAACCAGTTGGTGAACGTGGATAAATGCGCCATCGCCCACGGCAACCTGTCGGTCACCATCACCGCCGATCCCCAGGTGTCCCAGCCCAATGCCAAGTCCGGCGGCCAGACCGTGGTGACCGACAAGGCCGACGTGCAGGTGAAGAGCGACAAGGGCGAACTGATGTCGGTGCCCGCCACCGCCTCCCTCAATGACGTGGTCAAGGCCCTCAACGCCCTCGGCGCCACCCCCCAGGATCTGCTTTCCATTCTTCAGGCCATGAAGGCCGCTGGCGCCCTCAAGGCGGATCTGGAGATCATCTGATGCAGGCGGCCGCCATCAGCGCCAACGACAGCCTCGCCGTCGACGTCACTGGCATGCAGGCCCTCCAGGCTCGCGCCAGCGGCGGCGACAAGAGTGCCCTGCGGGCGGCTGCGCAGCAATTCGAGTCGCTGATGATCGGCATGATGTTGAAGACCATGCGCGAGACGAAGTTCTCCGACGACGACGACCCCATGAACAGCGGCGAGGGCACCAAACTCTACCGCGACCTGCTCGACCAGCAGTGGGCGGACAAATTGTCGAAGGGCCACGGCCTGGGCTTCGCCGACATGATCGTGAAAAGCATGGAGAAATACGCCCCTCCCGCGTCCGTCAGTTCCACTGCCACGGGAACGGGTTTGCCCACGACCAGCCCAGTCGTGCCACCCCCATCAGGTTCAAATACCCCCCCGGTTTCTCCGAGCGGCGCATACGGCACCACCCCGAAAGCGTCGACGCCGGCCTCCAGCCGCAAGCGCGCCTTCATCGAAAGCCTGCGCCCGCAAGCCGAGGCGGCGGCAGCGGCCACCGGGGTTCCGGCGGATTTCATCCTCGCCCATGCCGCCCTGGAATCCGGCTGGGGCAGCCGTGAAATCACCGGCGGCGACGGCAGTGCCTCCCACAACCTCTTCGGCATCAAGGCCGGCGGCGACTGGCAGGGCGCATCCGTGGCGACGCTGACCACTGAATACCGACAGGGCGTGCCGGTCAAGGTGGAGCAGCGCTTTCGCGCCTACGCCGACTACACGACCGCGTTCAAAGACTATGCCGGCCTGCTGAAGGCCCGCTATCCCGCCGCCCTCACCGGCAGCGACCCGGCAAGTTTTGCCGGTGGTCTGGCCGCCGGCGGCTACGCCAGCGACCCGGCCTACGCGGGCAAATTGCAGTCCGTCATCGCCAGCGTGGCGACGGCGCAAGCGTGAACGCCCATGCCAGCCGGACCGTCCAACACCTGGGCAGCGGCAGCCCGGCGGCGCGCCGGCCGCGCGCTTCCAATCCGGCCCGCCGAGCCGGCGAGCCGCCGGCGCCACGGACCACCGCTGTAATTCGGCTCATCAACAATTCGGGTTAAAGACATGTCGGCCGAACGCCGATATTGACTGCAACAGGAGGTTGCCATGTCATCAGGAATCCTTGGAATGATCGGTAACGGGCTGACGGGCTTGAACGCTGCCCAGGCCGGCATGCTTACCACGCAACAGAACATCAGCAACGCCAACACGGTCGGTTATCACCGCCAGGACACCGTGTTTGCCACACAAACGCCGAGTTACAACAGTACCGGCTGGATCGGCAACGGCGTCGCGGTCGCCACGGTGCAACGCGCCTACAGCCAGTTCCTCGACAACCAGGTGCAGACCAACCAGTCCCAGTTGTCCTATTACCAGACCTATTCCACTCAAGCCAGTTCGGTCGACTCCCTGCTGGGCGGCACCAGCAATGGCTTGTCCACCCAGATCGATGCGTTTTTCAGCGCCGCCAACGATGTCGCCAACGGCCCCACGTCCACGGCCGCGCGCCAGACCCTGCTGGCCGATGGACAGACCCTCGGCAGCCAGATCAGCAACACTTACGCATCCCTGCAACAGCAACTCGCGGCCGGCAACCAGGCGGTGACCAGCCTGACCAGCCAGATCAACACCTATGCCCAGCAGATCGCCACCCTGAACCAGAACATCACCGCCATGCAGTCCCTGAACGGCCAGCCGCCCAACGACCTGATCGATCAGCGGGACCAGGCCATCGCCAGCCTGAGCAGCCTGGTCAACGTCTCCACCCAACCCCGGGGCAATGGACAGGTCGACGTCTACATCGGCAACGGCCAGCAACTGGTCATGGGCAACCAGGCCAATCAATTGACCACGGCGCCGGACCCCAATGACACTTCCAACACCAGTCCCACCTCCCTGTTGCCGCAACTGAACGTGAATGGAGCCAGCATCACCCTCGACAGCGGCCAGATCAGCGGCGGCCAATTGGGCGGCTGGCTGGCCGCCCGCGAGAACGTGGTGAAGCCGGCCATGGCCGACCTCAACCGCATCGCCGTTTCCCTCGGCGCAGCCGTCAATCAGGTCCAGAATGCCGGCGCCTACTACGACGCGGCGAGCGGCTCCATGAAGGCGGGCAGCAATTTCTTCAGCGCCGTGGTGACACCCGGCAACGGCGTCACGGACCACATCGGCGTCAACCTGACCAGCAACCCTTTGCAGAATTACAACTACAGCGTCAGTTACGACGGCGCCAACTACACACTGACCCGCAGCCCACCGGGTGGGCCGGGAATACCCGCCGTGGCCGCGGGCAGCGAGGTGACCGACGGCAACGGCAACGGCCTCGGCTTCAGCATCAGCGCGGGCACCCCGCCTCCCCAGGCGGGTGATACCTGGACCCTCAATTTCCAGGACTATGCGGCGAGCATGTCGACGCAGTTGAGCGACGGCGGCCAGATTGCCGCGGCGGGCCTGACCACCGGCGCCGCCACGAGCAATACCGGTAGCGGCGCGATCACCGCCTCGCAACTTTCTTCCGCTACGGGATTGCCCCTGCCGGCCACGGTCACGCTTACCTACGACAGTGGCCTGGGCCAGTTCTCGGTGGCCGGCGCGGTGCCTCCCGTGGGTAACCTCGCCTATACCGGGCCGGGGCCGCAGAATCTCAGTTTCAACGGCGTCAGCCTTACCCTGAACGGCACGCCCGCCAATGGCGACGCCTTCACTGTGAACAACCCCGGTCAGGGCGACAACGGCAACATGCTGGCCCTGGCCGCGCTGCGGAACACCAAGTTGCTCGACAATGGCCAGACCACTCTGGACGGCGCCGCCAGCAACATGGTCGGCAAGGTTGCCAGCAAGGCGTCGGGCGCCGACCTGAACAGCCAGACCTACAGCACCATGACGACCCAGGCCACCCAGGCGCAGCAGTCTTTCTCCGGTGTCAACCTGGACGAGGAAGCCGCCAATCTGATCCGCTACCAGCAGTATTACCAGGCGGCGGCGAAAGTCCTGGCGGTCGCCAATACCCTGTTCAATTCCATCCTCGCCATCAGCCCATGAGGAATGAGCCATGCGCATCAGCAGCTTGAGTTTCGCGGCATCGAGCCTACCCGGCATCCTCGACAACCAGTCCCAGATTGCCCGTCTGAGCCAGGAACTTGCCAGCAACCGGAAATACCTGGCGTCCAAGGACAATCCCCTGGCGACGCAACAAGCCATGAACCTGTCCAGCAGCATCGCCACGGACACGCAATACGTCGCGAACCAGACTGCGGCGAACCAGACCCTGAGCGAGGAAAGCACCGTTCTGCAAGGCATGGATACCGCCCTGCAGGGCGCCAGCAATCTGCTCACCACCACCAGTTCCGGCGACAGCGCCGCGGTGCGGAGTCAAAAGGCGGCGACCCTGGCGAGTTACTACCTGCAGATCAAGGATTACGTGAACAGCAAGGACTCCTCGGGCAACTACCTGTTTGCCGGCCCCAACGATCAAACCCAACCCTACAGCCATACCCCGGTGTATCCGGTCGCCACCTACCCGGCGGCCGCGGCATCGTTGGCGACCGCCTATAGCGGCGCCGCCGACGGCCCCACCCTCAGTAGCCAGGGCGTGCGTTCCGCCAGCATCGGTAACAACGCCAGCGTGCAGGTCAGCGACAACCTGCAGAATGTGGTCGGGTTCTCCAGCCCGGTGACCATCCCCTATGCCACCGTGGCGGTTCCCGCCACCAACCCGCCCACCTACACCACCACGAACGTCAGCGCTCAGGACGTGTTCCAGGCGATGGACCAGCTGGCCATCGCCCTGAACGACCCCAACCTGCCCAGCAGTCAATTGCAACAGGCCATCAGCGATACGACCAATGCGATCAATGCCACCCTGGGAAAACTGCAAGCCGTGGAAAGCCGGGTAGCGGTGGCCCAGGTCCAGATCAAGGATGCCCAAACCAATACCAAGGACCGGTTGACCAACAACCAGAATGCCCTGAGCGACCTCACGCAAGTGGACCAGGCCAGCGCCATCGTCGAAATGCAATCCCGGCAGACCACCCTGCAAGCGGCCGAAACCGCCTTCGCCCAGACCTCGAAACTGTCCATGTTCAACTACATGTGACGGCAGACTCCGACGATCTTTCGCGCGCCCGCCTGAACTCCGAAACCGGCCGCCTGAGCTGGCGGGAACTGGAACGGCATTTCGCGCGCGGCGCGGTGATCAAGGTTGCCCCCGGCATGGATCTGGTCGAGGTGGCGCTGCGCATTGCCCATGACGACCACGACCGCATCGCCGCCTGGCTCGCCGGCGGCCAGATCCGTCGCGCCATCACGGAAGATGCCCGGGACTGGCACGCCCGCGATGCCCGCTTCTGGGCCGTCGTCGTCGCCCCCTGGGTGCTGGTCCAGGAAATCGCGTGACGCCCCCGAATAGCCGGGGTCGCAAGCCACTTCATAAGCCGGCTTGATACACGCCTGCAGCACCGGCACCCCACCGGCTCGCGGGACGACGCGGTGCACGAGGATTTCCGATACCGCAGTCCCAAAAAAAATTTATTTGGAAAGAAATAAGTCTGATTAGGGTGGCTTCCCCCCCGGTGCTATTCTCGCCGCCCATTCGCAGGTCCTGCCTGTCCACATTCCTGAAGGAGCGTTCATGTCCCGTCTCGTCAAACCCCATGGTGGTGGTGAACTCAAGCCTCTGCTGCTCGAAGGAGCCGCTCGCGAAACCGAACTGGCCCGCGCCCAGAGCCTGCCCAAGGTGAAGATGTCCTCCCGCGAAGTCGGCGACCTCATCATGATGGGTATCGGTGGCTTCACTCCCCTGGAAGGTTTCATGACCCATGCCGACTGGGCCGGGGTCTGCGACGGCTACAAGGCCGCTTCCGGCCTGTTCTGGCCCATCCCCGTGACTCTGTCCACCGACACCGCCACCGCCGGCACCCTGAGCCTGGGCCAGGATGTCGCCCTGGTAAACGGCGAAAACGGCGAGATCATGGGCACCATGAAGGTCACCGAGATCTACGGCATCGACAAGG
>CAIXFP010000245.1 GCA_903918705.1 uncultured Pseudomonadota bacterium | reverse complement strand
GGCGTGCCCAACAACCCGTCGCCATGTTGGGTACGCCGCGCTTTGCCCAACCTACCCTCACCAGGTAATGACATGGCAAGCCATCGCTCCCTGCTGAACAACCTGACCAACCGGTTGGACCGCTTCTACGAACGCCTGCTGCAAGCCGAGCCCGGGGGTCTGCGCGCCTATCTGGCGACGCTGGGCATAACGGTCGCCGCCCTGTTTACCCGTATGGTCCTGGCGCCGGAAGATGCCGGGTTGCAATTCGTCACCTTTTTTCCCACCGTGGCGCTCTGCTCGGTGCTCTTCGGCACCGGGCCGGGGCTGTTCGCGTCCCTGGTCGGCGCGACCATGGCCAGTTATTTTTACTTCCCCCCCTACGGCGCATTTTCCTTCGATTTCGAGCGTCATACGGTGCTGGGCGTGATGTTCTTCTGTGGCGATGCCATCGTCGTCAGCCTCTCGGTCGGCGCCATGCACCGCTATTTCTTCCATTACCGCGACAGCGTCGCCCGGCTCAAAACGGCGCTGGAACAAAGCCAGCGCCAGGAAGCCGAACTGCGCTATCAGAAATTCGCGCTGGATCAGCATGCCATCGTCGCCGTCACCGACGTGCGCGGCAGCATCACCTACGTCAACGATCAGTTCTGCTCCATCAGCCAGTTTTCCCGCGAGGAACTGATAGGCCGGAACCACAGGCTGCTCAATTCCGGCACCCATCCGAAAGCGTTTTTCACCCAGCTCTACCGCACCATCGCCGGCGGCCAGGTCTGGAAAGGCGACATCTGCAACCGCGCCAAGGACGGCAGCCTGTACTGGGTGGCGACCACCATCGTGCCGTATGTCGACGAACGGGGAAAACCCACCCGCTATGTCGCCATCCGCGCCGACATCACCGAGCGCAAGCATGCCGAGGAAGCCGCCCGGGCCGCCACCCTGGCCAAGTCGCAATTCCTGGCCAACATGAGCCACGAGATCCGCACCCCGATGAACGCGATCCTGGGGCTGACCCGCCTGGTGCTGGATTCGGACCTGCGGCCGGAACAGCGGGAGCAACTGGTCAAGGTCAGCAAATCCGGCCATTCCCTGGTGCGGATCATCAACGACATCCTCGACTTTTCCAAGATCGAGGCCGGGCGCATGACCATCGAGCGGGTGCCCCTGCGGGTGGAAGCGGTGCTGCTCGACGTCGCCGATCTGTTCGGCGCCCAGGCCGAGGAAAAGGGGCTGGAACTGTTCATCGAGATCGACCCCGATACGCCGCTGCTGTTGCTGGGCGACCCGCTGCGCCTGGCCCAGGTGCTCAACAACCTGGTGGGCAATGCGGTGAAGTTCACCGAGCACGGCGAGATTCACGTCAGCGCTCGGGTCGAGCGTTTTGGCGATGCCACGCTCACCCTGGCTTTCACGGTGCGCGATACCGGCATCGGCATCGCGCCGGAGCGGATCGACGGCCTGTTCCAGTCCTTCACCCAGATTGACGGCGGCACCACCCGCAAGTACGGCGGCAGCGGTCTCGGCCTGGCCATCGCCCGGAAACTGGTGGAGCTGATGGGCGGCCGGATCACGCTGGAGAGCCGGCCCGGCCAGGGCACCCAGGCCAGCTTCCGCATCGAGGCCGGCCTGGCGCCGAATGAACCGCGCAAGTTCACCTATCTGCACGGGGACTGGCAGCACCTGCGGGGCAAGCGGGTGCTGGTGGTGGACGATCAGGAAACCTCCCGCGTGATTCTGTCGCGCCTGTTGCTGGCCTGGGGCATGCAGGCCATCACCGCGGAGAGCGGGCCGGAAGCCCTGGACCAAATCGCCGCGGCGCGCCGTGCGGGACAGCCCTTCGATGCCGTGCTGCTGGATTGGCGCATGCCCGGCATGAGCGGCCTGGAGGTGGCGGCCCGGCTGAAGGAACGGGAAGCGGCGGGAGAGCGAAATCCCGCCTTGCAGGTATTGATGGTGACTGCCTACGACCGGCGGACCTTGCTCGAACAGGCGGAAACCGCCGGAATCGACGCAGTGTTGTCCAAACCCGTGGTGCCCTCCCATCTCTTCGACGCCCTCTTGAACGGCGTGGCACCCGGCCCGGATGCCGAGGAACCGGCTGCGCGGCGCTTCGACGGCCTGCGCGTGCT
>CAIXFP010000244.1 GCA_903918705.1 uncultured Pseudomonadota bacterium | reverse complement strand
CGGCCTGAGCACCGAGCAAGCCAGGCGGATGGACTCGCTACAGTCGGCCAGCGACCACTTGCTGGGCATCCTCAACGCCATTCTCGAACTTTCCAAAATCGAGGCCGGCCAGTTCGAACTGGAACAGAGCGAAATCCGGCTGGACGTCCTGGTCGCCGACGTCACCTCCATGCTGAAGGATCGACTGCTCGCCAAGCGCCTGGAGTTCTCGGCCACCCTGCCGCCCTCCCCGCCCCCACTGCTGGGCGACCCGACACGCCTGCAGCAGGCCCTGCTCAATTACGCGACGAATGCGGTCAAATTCACCGACTCGGGCCGCATCGCCCTGGTGGTGCGCCTGATCGAGGACGACGCGCAAAGCGCCTTGATACGCTTCGAGGTCCAGGACACGGGGATCGGCATCGCCCCGGAGGTCTTGCCCAAGCTTTTCACCGCCTTCGAACAGGCCGACAACAGCACCACGCGGAAGTACGGCGGCACCGGCCTTGGCCTGGCGATCACCAGGAAAATCGCGCAAATCATGGGGGGTGACGCCGGCGTGACAAGCACCCCGGGGCTGGGCAGCACCTTCTGGTTTACCGCGCGCTTGCGCGTCGGGCCGGGGCAAACTCAAGCCCAGCGGACACGGCCCGGCGCATCGGCGGAAGCAATCCTGAGACGGGATTTCGCCGGCACCCGCATCCTCCTGGCCGAGGATGTGCCGATCAACAGCGAAGTCGCGGTGATGTTCCTCGACGATGTCGGGCTCATCGTCGATGTGGCCGAGGACGGCGCGGAGGCGCTCAAGCTCGCGGCCGAGAACGATTACGCCGCCATCCTGATGGACATGCAGATGCCCAAAATGGATGGCCTCGAAGCGACCCGACGCATCCGCATGCTGCCGAACGGGGCAAGAGTGCCCATCCTGGCCATGACGGCCAATGCGTTCAGTGAAGACAAGGCCCGATGTCTCGAAGCCGGCATGAACGATTTCATCCCCAAACCGGTGCGGCCCGAGCTGCTGTTTGCCTTGTTGTTGCAGTGGCTGGAGCCCCGGCCAGGACGCTGAGCGGCACGAGTCCCCGGCCTGCGCCGATCCGGCTCCCGGCGCGGCGCCGCCAGCGGCATCAGCCATGCCGGTTATGCGCCCGACTTCCTGCCTGGCGCTGTTCGCGCCAGGCGTGGTGACAGTCTTTCCGGAAGCTTTCCCGCGTGCCGCGTCCGGCATTTTTCCGCCGAGATGGCGCCCTCCACGCGGTCATCACCTTGTCATTCGTGTCGGATAGTTTGTCGGGAGCCTTTGCGACAGCAGAGCTTGCATTCCACCCACCGCAAAATCATGAGGAGTTCCAACCCATGAAATCGAACTATCCCCTGATCGCCCTCCTGGCAGCCGCATCACTGCTGACCGGTTGCGGCACCAGTTCTTCATCCACCGCGGATAGCGCCGCGCCAGCCCCGACCCGCACCATCATCATGGTCTGGGATGGACTGCGCCCCGACTCGGTGAATGCCACCGATACGCCGAACTTGTATCAACTGCGCAAGACCGGGGCCAACTTCAGCGACAACCACTCGACCTATCCGACCTTCACCATGATGAACGGATCGTCGTTCGCCACCGGCTCCTTCCCGAAGACCAGCGGTTTCTACGGCAACACGTTCTGGACCCCGCCCCAGGGCAATTCCAGCACCATTCCGGCCGGCAACAACGCAAGCAACAATGCCCCTCCCGACTTGTATCAGGAGCCCGTGTTCACCGAGGACTATCAGGTTCTCACCACCCTCAACAATTACTACGGCGGCCAGTTGCTGCTGGTTAAGAGCCTGTTCGCCACCGCGCAAAGCGCCGGCCTGGTGACGGCCACCATCGGCAAGTCCGGTGCGGCCTACATCCAGGATCTGGGCCAGGGTGGCTATTTCCTGGATGAAAACACCGTCCAGCCGCGCAGCCTGGTCAGCGAACTCCAGAACAACGGCTATGCCCTGCCCGCCAATACGGTCAACGGCTACTCCGGCGCCAACGCCGTCACCCTGGCGGCCGGCAACGGCAGTCCCACCGCGAAAGCCGGCTACGTCACCTTCAACACCCCGGCCTATGACCCCAACGGGGTCATTACCGTCGCTTCCCGCGATCCCACCGATACCACCCAGGGCGAACCGGCCGATGCGGCCAACAAGTACATGATGTCGGTCTACACCCAGTACATCCTGCCCACCAAAAAGCCCATGCTGTCCTTGATCTGGTTCCGTACCCCGGACAATGTCGAACACGGTTATGGCCCCGGCACCCCCAATATGAAGGCGGGCCTGCGCTCCCAGGACGCGCGCCTGGGTGAACTGATCTCTGCCCTGCGCGCCAATGGCATGGACAGTTCCACCAACATCATCGTGGTTTCCGATCATGGCCACTCCAGCGTTTCCGGCCCGCTCAACCTGTATCCGCTGCGCGCGATCAGCGGTACCTCGCTACCCAACGGTGCCCTGGTCAACGGTTCCACCAGCGGCACCACCAACGCCGTTCTGGGTGCGGTAAATGCCAACGGCTACTCCTTCTCCGGCGACGTGCGCTCCGCCGATCTGCTGACCTACCGTGGTTTCAGCGCCTACGACGGCGCCGGTTGCTCGACTTCGCCCATGTATGGCTTGACCGCCGCTGGCGTTCCGACCGTTCCGGTCAAGTTGGACACCGCCGGTACCCTCTGCGGAAAAGGTGCCAACTATCCGTACCAAGCGATCAGTTCCAATCTTGCCACCCCTGTGGCGAAATTCACCGTGCCCGCTCCCGGCACCCTGCCGAGCAACGGCATCGTGGTCGCGGCCAACGGCGGGTCCGACTACTTCTACGTTCCGGGGCATGACGCCACCACGGTGAACAACCTGGTCAAATTCCTGCAACAACGGGAAGAGTACGGCGCAATCTTCGTGGACAGCCGTTATGGCGCCATTCCCGGCACCATGACCATGGCGATGGTCAACCTGGAGAATGCGACCCGCCAGAACAACGGCCAGCCCGATGTGGTGGTGAGCTTCAACTGGGACAACACGGCATCCGTCCAGGGCATGGCCGGAATCGAGTTCGAGAGCGTG
>CAIXFP010000243.1 GCA_903918705.1 uncultured Pseudomonadota bacterium | reverse complement strand
CGCATGGTTTAGGCGAGTATATTGGCTCTTGTCGCAGAAAATGGCTGATGCCCGAATTATTTTTACGGCCATGCTTTGGCATATTAAGAACAGAATTCCGCCGAAACAATGATGACAAAATCTTTCAGAATTTTTATTGTTGTTCTAAATTGGAATGGCGTACAAGATACATGTGCCTGTCTTGATTCCATTGCCTCGCTGACTTATCCCAACTTTAACGTGGTGACAGTGGACAATGGTTCAAGTGATAATTCACTAGCGCTATTACGCGCTTACCAGGCGCCATATCCCATGACCCTATTAGAAACCGGCTGCAACCTGGGCTATGCCGGAGGCAACAATGTCGGAATACGCCACGCTATCCAGCAGGGAGCTGACTATATACTAGTGCTGAATAATGATACCAAGGTGTCGCCTGACTTGATCGAACAACTTGTCGCAGCAGCACTACGTAATCCTGATGCTGGAGCGCTTGGTGCACGCCTTCTGTGTATGGATCGTCCGACTACCGTAGATTTCGATGGGGCTTATTGGAACAATAGCAAACTCGCTTTTATTTACCCTGGAGAAGGATCGGAGGAAAGCCTACTTCTTATGGAAGAAAAAGAAACAGATTACATCTGTGGCGCCGCATTATTTATTCGGACAGAAGTTGCACAACACATTGGGCTGTTTGATGAACAGTACTTTTTGACTTGGGAAGAATCTGATTGGTGTTTTCGTGCACGTCGAGCAGGATACAAGTGCCGAATGGCTCCATCGGCCAAGGTGTGGCATGCATTGGCCGCTTCTTTCAGTGGTGAGAATTCACCTTTGCGCATTTATTTTAGTATTCGCAACCGCCTTTATTGGGCAGAAAGAAATCTAGGAGGATTATCGTATCTTCGCATGCTTATGCGGGGTTTGATAAGCAGCATTCCCGATTTTACGGTTGCAGATGGACCAGAGCCTTGGATCAAACGAATATATTGGGCAGCTCAAGGGTATACTTTGGCGTGGCTTGGAAACGGTGATCGACTGGAGTATTTGGCGACAAGAAGAGCGATTCTGGACTATCTTGGTCACCGTTTCGGGGATTGTCCGCATGAGGTTCGTACATGGAGCAAAACTTGGGCAGCGCGTAGGTCATGATACGTCTCGGCGGCACTTTACTGCCGCGGCTTATTAAAGTACGCACACTACGATTTTCTTGATTGATGTGAATGCCATGATTAGCATACTTACTGGAAATATACGTACGAACCTAGGCGTACCACCTGCGCCACTATTACGAACAAGAATTTCACACATGCATAGCGTGGGTGTCACTGTTGCCGACAATTGCTGCATATAGTTGCAATAGCAAGAGTCGAATTGCGAGAATTATGTTTGATATGACTCGAGAGAAAAGCGTTTTAGTCCATCTCGGCAGCGGCATGGGCAACATGCTCATGGCGACACCGATGATGCAGATGCTGAGCATGGGCGGATTCCAGGTGGATTTGTGCCTGCAAGGGGAGACGCCAGGCGCTGAGCTGCTTTTCATCAATTGGCCATATATTCGTCGAGTATCGCCGCGATCCGCAGATTTTATAGACAGTAGCTACCAGTATTACCTTTACGGCGTGGAAGTGACAGGACCGCCCATACAATTCAGGAACCGCGCTGAAGCCGTTGCTTTGCATCCCATGTGGGACCAGCACCAATTCGGCTTGTATTCCGAAATCGAAATGTATACGAATTTCGCTCGCATGCTTGTTCCGGAGGTCCCCCTGGTCACCCAGACCGGCTGTGCGCATTCCGGTCGCGTTTTTCCGGAAATCAACTCGAAAACCTGCGTGATTGCCCCGGGCGGCCAACGCCACCTGTCCATTCGCAAATGGGCCGGATACGGCCAACTGGCAGAGCTCCTGGACGACGTCGCTGTGGTCGGCGTACCCTCCGACCTGGATGTGTCCAACAAGGTGATCTTTCCACCCTGGACCAGGAATATGTTCGGTGCAACACTGAACTACCAGGGGAAAGCCTGGCGCTTTGCGCGGCGCCTAGCCGAACGCCACGACCAGCCGATCCGGTTTCCCTCCGGCGTGAAAAATTATGTCGGCCTACTCTCTCTGGACGACACCGCCGCGCTCATCGCCCAGGCCGGCTATGTCATCGGCAACGACTGTGGATTGACTCATTTGGCCATCGCCCTGGGAAAACCGACCTTTGTCCTGGTCGGGCCTTCGAGCACGAGAAAGGTGTTTCCCTCCTTCCTGAACAACTGCTTCGTCATTGCCAGGAACTATGAATGCCAGCCTTGCCAGGAAAAGCCGCAACTTGGTGTGTGGCGCCTCAACATGGGACAAAGCTTTTGCCCCCATCACATCCGTTGCATGAACGACATCAGCGTGGATGACGTGCTGAGTTCCGTTGCTCGCCATCTGCCGCAATGAATGACCGGCCGAGCGCCGCCATGCCAGATCCCGTCCTGGCAGAATCGGCCGATTCAGGACCGGCAGCCAAGCAAAGTTCGCTTCCGATCATGGCCGGCTGATATATTCGGTTAAAGCGCACCACCCGCAACACTGATGAAAGATACCAACGGCCCCCCCGACCTGATCTCTGTGATCATGCCCTGCTACAACGCCTCCTCTTATGTCGAGGAGGCGATTGCTTCGGTGATGGGACAGACATATCGCAATGTCGAACTGATCGTGGTGGACGATGGCTCCAGCGACGCATCCGCGACCCTGGTGCAAGACTTGGCGGATCGTCATTCGGGGCGCATCCAGTTGCTCCACACCAGCCGTTTGGGGCCTTTCCCCGCGCGCAATTTCGCCCTCAAGCACAGCCACGGCAAGTACCTCGCCTTCCTCGATGCGGACGACTGGTGGTTGCCCACCACCCTGGAACGCCTCTATGGCGCCCTGGCGGACGGTAGCGCGGACCTGGCCTACTGCGGTTGGCAGAATGTGGGCGAGGGCATCACCTCCGAACCTTACGTTCCGCCCGAATATGAGGCGGGGGATCCGGTAGCGGCCTTCCTGCGTGCCTGTCCCTGGCCCATCCATGCCGCCCTGACGACGAAGGCGCTGGTTACGCGCCTGGGTGGGTTCTCCGAGCGCCGTTTTTCCGCTATGGACTACGACTTCTGGCTGCGCGCCCTCGGCCTCACCCGCCGCATCAAGCGGGTACCGGAAGTCCTGGCCTTCTACCGCTGGCATGGCAAAAGCCAGGTTTCCGCCGTGAAGTGGCGGCAAGTTCTGGATGCGCTCGCGGCGCAGCAGGATTTCATCCGCGCCAATCCCGCCCTGGTCCGCCATCTCTCCCCTGCCAAACTGCGCGATCTGACGGAGGGCCAGGTGTTGCGCCAGGCCTATCGCGCATTCTGGAAACGCGACCTGCTCTCGGCGCAAAAACTGTTCCGCCATGTGGCGGCCCGGCTCGCCTTTTCCTTCAAGGACATCCGCCACGTCCTGGCCGCCTTGTTGCCGCTGCCGCTGTACCGCCGCCTGGTGCGGCTCACCGGAGGCTAGCCGTGGGTCATGCCGCACGGGTGCCCGTGCTCATGTATCATCGTATCGGTATCGCCCACAACGCCTGGGAGGCGCGCTACACCATCGGCGCCGCCCACTTCGCCGCACACATGCGGACCTTGGCCGGGGCCGGCTACCGTCCGGTCGCCATCGACGCACTGGTGGCCTGGCTGGAAGGGGGCGTGGCCCTGCCTGAGGGGGCTTGCCTCCTGACCTTCGACGACGGTTTCCGCGGGGTGCGCGAGCATGCCCTGCCGCTCCTGGAATCCCTGGGCTGGCCCTTCACGGTGTTCCTGGTGAGCGACCTGATCGGTGGACAGGATGTCTGGACCGTCGGCTCTAATCCGTCCGGTCAGACCTACCCGTTGCTCGATGCGGACGAGATTCGCGATATGCAGGGGCGCGGCTGCAGCTTCCACTCCCATACCCGCAGTCACGCCCGGTTGCCCACCCTGGACGATGCCGATCTCGCCGACCAACTGGCCGGGTCGCGCGCCGCCCTGGCCCGCCTCCTGGGCCGGAAGGTGGACTACATCGCCTATCCCTACGGCCAACTCGACGAGCGGGTTGAGGCCGCCACCCGGGCCGCAGGCTACCGGGCGGCGTTCGCCACCCAACCTGGATTCAACCGAAGCGACGTGAATCGCTTCCGCATCCGCCGCCTGGACATCTTCGGCAGCGATACCCCGGCCATGCTGTTGCGCAAGCTGCATCTGGGCAGCAATGACGGCAGCCTCCTGCAGTTCGGCCGCTATTACCTGGCACGCCTGGCCAGCCACCTGCCCGGGGTTGGACGATGAGCATCGCCTACACGGTGGCGTTGTGCACCCACAACCATGCCGATCGGCTGACGCGCACCCTGGCCGACCTGCCGCAGATCCGCCCCCCCCAGGCCGACTGGGAAGTGCTGATCGTCGATAACGCCAGCCGCGATGCGACCCCGCAGCTGCTCGCCGGCCATGACTGGCCGCCCGGCTGGACGGTCCGGATCGTGCGCGAGGAACGCCTGGGCATTGCCAACGCCCGCAACTGCGCCATCGCGGAAGCGCGAGGGGAATACCTGATCTTCATCGACGACGACGAAACCGCCGACCCGGACTGGCTGTGCGCCTATGAACGGCTGATCGCAGCGGAAGACCCCGATGCCTTCGGCGGGCGCATCAAGGTGCAGTTCGAGGATCCGCGGCCGGCCTGGCTCAGCGATGAACTACTGGGTTTCCTGGGTGAACTCGACCGCGGCGACCGGGCCATGCCGCTCACCCAGCTTTTCACGCCCCTCTATACCGGCAATTTCGGCTTTCGCCTCAGCCTGTGCGACCGCGTCGGGCGTTTCGACGCCAACCTCGGGCGCCTGGGCAGCGCGAACAACGGGGGCGAGGATGTGGACTTTTACCGTCGCCTAGTTAGCGCTGGCTGCCGGGTCTGGTGGACGCCGGAAGCAGTCATCCACCACCGTATCCAGGCGGTCAAGCTCGACCGTGGCTACTTTCTCGACCTGCACTATCGCCAGGGACGGATGGAGGCCATCCGCGCGCGCGGTGCCCGTTCCCGCTTGCCGCCGAGTTACCTGCTTGGGCAGCTTGCCCGCGCCATCCGGGCGGCCTGGCATGATTACCGTGCCGGCGGACGCGACGCCACGCTGCGCAAGGAGATGAATGTGGCCTACTTCGTCGGCTACATCAATGGCTGGTTGTTCGGCCCAGCACCATGACCGCCCCGTCCCTGTGCATCCTCATCTGCACCCACGATAGGGTTGAACTATTGGGCAAGACCCTGGCTTCGCTGAACGCCGCCGAGGCACCGGCGGGATGGCGGGTGGAGATATTGGTGATCGCCAATGCCTGTAGTGATGCCACCCACGTTTTTCTCGACGACTATCAGCGCTCACCCGGCAGCCGTCTGCCGTTGCGTTGGCGCGCGGAATCCATACCTGGCAAATCAAATGCGCTGAATCATGCGATTCCCCTGATCGATACCGACCTGGTCGCTTTCGTCGATGACGACCACCGGGTCGATACGGCTTATCTGCGGGCAATTTGTCTGGCCGCAGATAAGGCTCCCGAGGCCGACCTGTTCTGTGGCCGCATCCTGCCCGACTGGGACGGCCGCGAGCCGGCCTGGGTGCATGAGCATGGCCGCTATCGCATCTATCCCCTGCCGGTGCCGCGTTTCGATCTCGGTGGAGAAGCCCGCGAGATCGATGCGGCCATCGCCATCCCCGGTGGCGGCAACCTGTTCCTGCGGCGGGCCTGGCTGCAACGAGTGGGCCCCTTCTCCGTCGAACTTGGCCCGATGGGGCACAACCTGGGGGGGGCCGAAGATATCGAGTGGGTGCTGCGCGCGCTTGATCTGGGCGCAAGGCTGAGGTACGTGCCGGAGGTGGTGCAGTACCACTATGTCGACAACGATCGCCTGAAATTCCGTTATGTCGTCGCCAAGGCCTTCGTGCGCTCTGCTTCCACGGTACGAGTTCACAGCGCCCACGAGGGCGCCATTCCGCTCTACATGTATCGCAAGTTGTTCGGTTATTTCAGTTCGGCCGTGACGGCATGGTCCAGTGCCCGGCGCCGCTTCTATCTGGTACGCCTGGCGGCGACCCTGGGGGAGATCAAGGGCTATCGTCAGGCGCGAAGCGACCGGAGGAATCGCTCGGGATGAGCCCACTCGGAAACATCCACAAACTGTTCGACCCGGAAATCCGTGCCAAGAACCTGCGTGCGCTGGCTTATGCCGCGCGTGGCCGTGCCTGGGACCTCCTGCATCCGGCGCAGCCGGACCCGGTTTTTCTGGTGGGTTGTTCCCGATCCGGCACCACGGTGACCTATGAAACCCTGGCGACAGCACCGCAACTACTCAAATTCGGCTATGAATTGCCGGACTTCTGGGATGCGCTCTGGGGCCCGCTCAACAACGGATGGGAATCCGAGGCGGCAGGTGCCGAACAGGCCTGCCCGGAACACCGCGCCGCTGCGCTACGTTTCTTCTACCAGCGCCTGGGCTCCGGACGGGTGCTGGACAAGACCTGCATCAACACCCTTCGCCTGCCCTATCTTTATCGACTATTTCCCGATGCGCGCTTCGTGTTCATCCAGCGCGACGGACGCGACAACATCAGTTCCATGATCGACGGCTGGCGCCTCGGCCGCACTGATGGCGGTTTCGGACTGGCGCACTTTTTCGGACCCTTCCCCGAGCCGGTGGCCATCAATGGTGGCGAATTCGCAGAGTGGCATTTTTTCCTGCCGCCTGGGTGGCGCGATTACAACGATGCCAGCCTGGAAGAGGTATGCGCGTTCCAGTGGCTCACCGCCAACCGCCTGGCACTCGACGCCAAACGGTTGATCCCGCCTGAACAATGGATACATCTGCGCTATGAAGACCTGTTCGCGCGGCCGGTGGAAATGTTCGAACAGGCTTTTGCCCAACTCGATCTGCCCTTTACCGCAGCGATACGCGAACGCTGCGCCAGCCTGCACAAGCGCCCCACCAGCATTGTCAAGGGCACACCGAAACAGCAGAAGTGGCGTGAACACAACCCCGAGGCCATCGAGCGCATCCTGCCGATGATCCGGCCCTTGATGGAAGAACTGGGCTATGACGCGGATGCCTGATCCTAGGAACCTG
>CAIXFP010000242.1 GCA_903918705.1 uncultured Pseudomonadota bacterium | reverse complement strand
GCCGACAAGCGCGGCGCCGACGAGTTGTGCCGGCAATTCGAAACCGGCGGCGGGCGCCGGGCCGCGGCAGGCATCAACGTGCTGCCGGAAGCGCGCATTGCCGACTTCATCGCTGCCTTTTACACCACCTACCCTTCCTGATCGAGACTACCCATGGACGCGCTCATCACCCCCTATGGCGGCACCCTGATCGACCTGATCGCCGCGCCGGAACGGGCCGAAATCCTCAGGCAGGAGGCCAGGAACCTGGTTTCGCTGGACCTGAACTGGAACCAGATCTGCCAACTGGAACTTTTCCTCAACGGCGCGCTTTCGCCGCTGCGGGGCTATATGGGCAAGGCCGAGATGGAATCGGTGCTGGCGACGATGAAACTGCCGGATGGCACCTTCTGGCCGCGGCCGATGATGTTGACCCTGGACGCCAGGATCGCGGAAAAGCTGAGTCCCGGACAAAGCGTGGCCTTGCGCGACGCGGAGGGCTTCATGCCGGCCATCCTGCGCATTTCCGAGGTCTGGCCGGCCGATTTGGCATCGGAGATGCGCCTGGTGGCGGATTCCGGGGTGCCCCTGGCCCGGCCGCTGGCGGATCCGGGCCAGTATTACGTGGCCGGCCGACTGGAAGGCGTGGCCCTGCCACCGCGCCACGATTTCCTGCCCCTGCGTCTGACGCCGGTGCAATTGCGCGAACAGTTCGCCCGCCGCGGCTGGCGCCGGGTCACCGCCTACCAGGCCAGCCAGCCCCTGCATCGTCCCCAATACGAGTTCCTCCTGGGCGAGGCCATGAAGAGCGAGTCCAACCTGCTCATCCATGCCGTGGCCGGGGCCGATCCGGTCATGGAGTCCAGCCATTTCGCGCTGGTGCGTGCCTGCGAGGCCCTGATACCACGTCTGCCCGCCAGTACCACCATGCTGGCCCTGGGCCCCATGACCCCCTGGGCGGCGGGACCGCGCAAATCCCTGCTCAAGGCCATCATCGCCCGCAACTACGGCTGCGCGCGCCTGATCCTGGGCGGCGAGACCGTGTTGCACACCTTGTTGTGCCGACGCCGCGGCATCGATTTGCCCGACCTGGACAAGGATCCCGCCTATTCCCTGGCGCGCGACAGCCTGGGCGTCACCCTGGTGCCGTTCCCGCGCCTGGTCTATGTCGAGGAACGGGACGCTTGGCTGGATGAAGGGGAAGTGCCGGCCGGGATCCGCAGCCAGAGCATGACCGGCACGGAACTGTCGCGGCGCCTGATGCAAGGCCTCAAGGTACCGGCATGGTTTTCCTTCCCGGAGGTCGTCGCGGAGTTGCGCCGCGCTTACCCCCCGCGCAGCCGCCAGGGCTACACAGTGTTCTTCACCGGCCTGTCCGGCTCCGGAAAATCCACCGTGGCGCGGGCTCTGACCGTGCGCCTGATGGAGACGGGCGAGCGCCGGGTGTCCCTTCTGGACGGCGACATCGTGCGCAAGCATCTGTCCTCGGAACTGGGTTTCTCCAAGGCCCACCGCGACATCAACATCCGCCGCATCGGCTTCGTCGCCAGCGAAATCACCAAGCATGGCGGCACCGCCATCTGCGCCCCCATCGCCCCCTACCAACAGACCCGGCGCGACGTGCGGGCCATGATCGAGCAATGGGGCGGCTTCATCGAGGTGCACATCGCCACCTCCATCGAAGTTTGTGAACAGCGCGACCGCAAGGGCCTCTACGCCAAGGCCCGCGCCGGCCTGATCCCGGAATTCACCGGCATCTCCGACCCCTACGAGGTGCCGGAAAACGCCGAACTGGTCATCGACACCGCCCGCTACAGCGTCGACGAAGCGGTGCAGATGATCGTGCTGAAACTGGAACACGAAGGGTATTTAAGATAGCGCCGTAGGTTGGGCAAAGCGCAG
>CAIXFP010000241.1 GCA_903918705.1 uncultured Pseudomonadota bacterium | reverse complement strand
GTAAGCCGCAAGCCATGCATCAGCCACGTATCCATCCGGAAACTTCTCCCGCAGGCTCGTTGGTTCATTTGCCATCGCCGCGGCGGCTTGCCGGCGCGACGAAGCGTTCCGCAATTCATGCAACCAGTCGCGCAGGTTCCGGCCAAAGCCACCTAGTGAGTCGGATCGCTCTGCGACTTCTTCGAGAGTCCTTGGGCGGGGGTAAATGCTCACGGAAGTCCAATTGCTGATTTCACGACCTGTTTCGCAGCGTCGGACAGGACATCGTGGGGGAAGAATCGGTCGTGGACAGCCTCAGCGGCGTCCACCGCCCGTATCTGCATCTTTTCGACTAAAAATCGGATATCTCCATAGTCGCCGACATAGCCGGGCAAGGGCGGACGGCAGGCTCGAAGCTTCATCGCCAGGAGATACGCAGCCGTGGGTACTGAAACTCTGAGACCCTCGCCAAAATCGCATTGCGCCAGCTCTCGTTTGGCTTCCTTCGCCGCCAAGAAACGCTTCACGTGGTCATTCAGCCAGTCGTCAGGAAGAGCCAGTTCCCTGGCCACCTGAGCAGCCAGAGTCGCCGCGATGTCGCTTGGCCGAACCACGGCATCGACGTCCTTGGTTGCCTCGCGCGAACCATAAACCAGCGTAAACACAGCGCCTCCGTTAATGGACACCTCCAAGGTCACCTTTTGCGCCACCGCCAGCTCCCCTAGGCGCCGCAAGGCTTGGACAATTCGAGCACGGCTGAGGGATTCGTATGACATCATAAAACGTTACGTCACGTTTTATCTTAATGCAAAGCCCGTATGACCTATTTTCCTGTGGTCATTCGCAGGCATGCGAAACCCACAGATCGGTCCTGAGGTCCCACCGCGCGCTTGCGCCCTGTTCTCAGAATCGCCGGGCCTCCCGCTTCCTTTCTCAATCGTCTTCCATTTCAGGCGGCTTGATGGCGGTGAGAAGGCGATCGAGTTCGGTTTGGGTCGGGTTGCGGATGGAGCGAACGGTCACGATCGCCTGGCCGGCCGGTAGCATGACCTTGGCCGGCGCGTCGATCGTGAGACCCAGCACCGCTGCGGCGAGGGGGGAATTGTGCGGCAGGCATTCGATCCCCGACTCGGGATCGGTCGCTGTCTCGCCGTGCGTCGTCACCAGAAACGTGAAAAGGTGCTTTCGCTTTGTCGGCGCGTCCTCCTTTTCGATCACGGCCACGTGCCCGAGCTGCAGCGTGCCAGTCGGTTTGGTGAGCCACGTTGCCGGATCGACCTCGATGAAGGCGTTGCGCGCGACAAAGCGATCGAGCGCGGTCATCTTCCGGTCGACGGCGCGGATGGCGTCCTTGGCCGCCTTGAACCCAAAATTCTCACGCAGGTCGCCCTGGCTGTGTGCCTCGACCTTGTCCTTCACGAGATCGACCCGCTTTCGCTTGAGCGCCTCGAATTCCTCGGCCAAGACGCGGTTATAGCCCGGCCGCACGTAGATGGTCGTGGGTGCCGGAGAGGGGATTCGAAATATCCTTTTTCGATGCAGTGGCATGGGATGCGGTCCTAAACGATCGAAGCTTGAGCAACGGAAGGCCTCAAGCCGCCTGATGGGCAACCAAAAGAGCTAAATGGATCCGATTATTCCAGCGTCTCCCCCGCCACTGGCCCTTGGCTGCCCAGTCATTTCGACGATGGCCTTCCGAGGCCTGCGACGACGCGTTTTCCAGCGGGAAACTACCGTGGATGCTTGGCCGTTGCTTGGCCCCGAAAAGAGCACTCAAGGCACCAGCCCGGAACGGCCAAACTTGGCGAATCGTGGATCCCGGGTTGACGGGCCCCGGCGCCGCTTGCCGCCCCACCCCGCCCGGCCAAGCCCCCCCAAGTCGTCGGCAACGCCCTAGCGCACCAGGCGGAAACCGCGGACCGTTGCCGCGTCCCTTGCGGTTTGCAGTCCGCGGAGGAACCCCCCCGGCCGCGCGATGTTTGTTGCCGCAGTCTGCCGGCGGCCCGATAGCATTGGACGACCTGTGAGGATTCCACCCCATCCCTCCTTTAGGGTGCCTGGCCGTGGGTGCGGCACGGTGCTCGCCCGTTTTCGAGGGTGGCTGGCAATCGCCGCCCTCTTCCACCCCTGGACAGACCCCGCCGCCGCCCAAACCCTGCCAGGCCAGTCGCCAGGCACCCGGGATGTCCACGCATTCGGAGCGGTCGGCGATGGGTGCCGCCTTGATACGGCCCCAATCAACGCGGCGATTCTATCATGTTCCCGCGCAGGAGGGGGGAGGGTCGAGATTGGCCCAGGCACGTACCTTGTCGGG
>CAIXFP010000240.1 GCA_903918705.1 uncultured Pseudomonadota bacterium | reverse complement strand
GTCGGTGGTGGCACATTTACCGTATTGCAGCGTAACTGTGAAGAAATTACCCGTCGCGCAGGACGCCCTATCCGCATCACGGTAGTGGCGGACAAGAATCTGGAGCTGGCTAAACAAGTCACCGGTGGCGCTTGTCGTCTGACCGATGACGCTTTTTCGGTCGTGGCCGATCCTGAAGTCGATATCGTGATCGAGTTGATTGGTGGTTATGGCGTGGCTAAACAACTGGTGATGCAGGCGATCGCCAATGGCAAGCATGTGGTTACCGCCAACAAGGCGCTGTTAGCGACTCACGGCAATGAAATCTTCAAGGCGGCGCAAGATAAGGGCGTGATGATCGGTTTCGAAGCGGCGGTGGCCGGCGGCATCCCCATCATCATGGCCCTGCGCGAGGGCCTCTCCGCCAACCGCATCCAGTGGCTGGCCGGCATCATCAACGGCACCACCAATTTCATCCTGTCCGAGATGCGCGACAAGGGCCTGTCCTTCGACGCCGTGCTCAAGGAAGCCCAGAAGCTGGGCTACGCGGAGGCCGATCCCACCTTCGACATCGAGGGCATCGACGCCGCCCACAAGGCCACCCTGATGGCCTCCATCGCCTTCGGCATCCCGGTGCAGTTCGACCGCGCCCATGTGGAAGGAATCACCAAGCTGGACGCGGTGGACATCAAGTACGCCGAACAGATGGGCTACCGCATCAAGCTGCTGGGCATCGCCAAGCGCCAGGCCGCCGGCGTGGAACTGCGGGTACACCCGACTCTGATCCCGTCCAAGCGCCTCATCGCCAACGTCGAGGGCGCCATGAACGCCGTCCTGGTCCAGGGCGACGCCGTCGGCGCCACCCTCTACTACGGCAAGGGTGCCGGTGCCGAGCCCACCGCCAGCGCGGTGATCGCGGACATCGTCGACGTCACCCGCCTGCACACGGCGGACAAGCAACACCGGGTGCCCCACCTGGCGTTCCAGCCGGACCAGCTCTCCGACCTGCCGATCCTGCCCCTGGAAGAAGTGGAGACCGCCTGCTACCTGCGCCTGCGCGCCCTGGACAAGCCCGGCGTCCTGGCCGACGTGACCCGCATCCTGGCCGACGCCAACATCTCCATCGAGGCCATGATCCAGAAGGAGCCGGCGGAAGGCGAAGACCAGACCGACGTGGTGCTGCTCACCCATATCGCCCGCGAAAAGGACATCAACGCCGCCATCCACAAGATCGAGGCGCTGAAATCCATCCACGGCAAAGTGGTGCGGCTACGCATGGAAGCGCTGAACGGTTGAACTCACCGATGAAATACCTCTCCACCCGCGGCCAGGCGCCCAAGCAAAGCTTTCTGCAAATCCTCCTGGGCGGCCTCGCCCCCGACGGCGGCCTCTACCTGCCGGAGCGTTATCCCCAGTTCAGCCCGGCCGAACTGGAGTTCATGCGCGACATGGATTACCGGCAACTGGCCTTCGCCGTGCTGTCGCAACTGATCGACGACATCGAGCCGGACGACCTCAAGGCGCTGTGCGACAAGACCTACACCACGGAAGCCTATTGCCACGGCCGTCCCGACTCTGACTTCAGCCAGATCGCGCCGGTACGCAAGCTGGAAGACGATCTCTACCTCCTGGAACTGTCCAACGGTCCGACCCTGGCGTTCAAGGACATGGCGATGCAGTTGCTGGGCAACCTGTTCGAGTACGCGCTGGACAAGGCCGGGCAGGACATCAACATCCTCGGCGCCACTTCCGGCGACACCGGTTCGGCGGCGGAATACGCCATGCGCGGCAAACACAACGTGCGGGTGTTCATGCTCTCGCCCGCGGAAGGCATGACCCGCTTCCAGCAGGCCCAGATGTATTCCCTGCAGGACGCCAACATCTACAACCTCGCCGTCAAGGGCGTGT
>CAIXFP010000239.1 GCA_903918705.1 uncultured Pseudomonadota bacterium | reverse complement strand
GGCCTCTGGCGCGCCGCCGAGAACGAACCCAATTGCGGGGCCGCGGCCCTGTTCTGAGCTTACGCCCCGGTCGCGGCCGGGAAGCCGCCGCTAGGGGCGGCCGCGCCGATATTCCGGCAGCCATTCCCGCAACCGGTCCCGCACCTCGGCGGCGCTGGCCGACTTGTCGGCGGCGATCCAGTCCAGCATCGCCGCGACGTTGCGGGCGTCCACCGCCCGTGCCCGCGCCACCCGCAGCTTGGGATGCGGCGTCGGCAAGGTGGCTTCCGCGTCCGCCAGCAGTTCCTCATAGAGCTTCTCGCCGGGACGCAGGCCGGTGAACTCGATGCGGATGTCCTCGTCCCCCTTGCCCGAGAGCCGGATCATCAGGCGCGCCAGTTCCGCGATCCTCACGGGCTCGCCCATGTCGAGCACGAAGATCTCGCCCCCCTGTCCCATCAGGCCGGCCTGCAATACCAGTTGGGCCGCCTCGGGGATGGACATGAAATAGCGGGTGATGTCCGGATGGGTCACCGTCACGGGCCCGCCCGCCTCGATCTGCTTCTGGAACTTCGGGATGACGCTGCCGGAAGATCCCAGCACATTGCCGAAACGCACCGAGAAGAAGCGCGTGTCGTTCCGCTCTCCCCGGGAGAGGGGCCGGGGGCCTCCGGCCAATTCCGGCAATCCATCGCCCTGCAACGCCTGGCACACCATCTCCGCCAGACGCTTCGAGGCGCCCATGACATTGGTGGGATTCACCGCCTTGTCGGTGGAAATCATCACGAAGCGGCTCACCCCGGCCGCCTTCGCCGCGCTGCCCGCCACCCAGGTACCCAGCACGTTGTTCCTGAGCGCCTGCAGGGCATTGGTTTCCTCCATCAGCGGCACATGCTTGTAGGCAGCCGCGTGAAAAACCACCTCGGGACGGTAATCGCGCATCACCTGCCCCACCCGCGCCGCATCCTTCACGTCGCCGATGACACAGGCCAGGGGCTGGTCGGGGCAGATCCGGGCAAACTCCTGCTCCAGTTCGTAGAGCGCGTATTCCCCCTGCTCGAACGCCAGCAGCAACTTCGGCCGGAATTTCCGCAACTGCCGGCACAGTTCGGAGCCGATGGAACCGCCGGCACCAGTCACCATCACCACCTTGTCGACCAGAAAGGCCTGCAATCCCCGGTCGTCGAGAACTACCGTGTCGCGTCCGAGCAGATCGTCCAGTTCGATCTTGCGCAGGCTGGCCACCGAGACGCGGCCCTGCATCAGATCCTCCACCGAGGGGATGGCCAGCAGCGACAGGCCGAGACGGTCGCACTCGTCGGCAATCCGGGTGCGCACCGCATGAGCGGCGCCGGGCATGGCCAGGATCACTTCCCGCACCCCGTGTTTAGCCGCCCAGGGCGCCAGATCCCGGATCGGACCCAGCACCGGAATGCCCTGGATCAGGCTGCCGATCTTGCCGGGCGCGTCATCCAGCAATCCGACCGGCAGATAACCGGCGGCGGTGCGCCGCAGTTCCCGCAACCACAGGTCCGCCGCCGAACCCGCCCCCAGAATCAGCACCGGCCGGGATTCATTCAACAGCCCGGTAAAACGCCGGTCTTTCCAGGCGCGGAAGGCGAAGCGGCTCCCACCCATGATCAGCAACAACAAAATCGGGTCCAGCAACAGCACGGAACGCGGCACCACGACCTGCACCCGGAACAGCACCAGCACCAGAGGGGTGGCCACGGCCGCCAGCGCCACCGCCTTCACGATGCGCTGCAGATCCGGCAGGCTGGCGAAGCGCCAGATGCCGCGGTACAGGCCGAAGCGCCAGAACAGCAACGCCTGCAGTGGCACCACCCAGGCCAGGGTGGACAGGGCCGAAACGACGAACTCCGGCGGCACCACCAGGTTGAAACGCAGCCAGTAGCCCCCCATCCAGGCCAGGGCGGCGGCCGCCAGATCGTGCAGGACGACTTGAAGTGAACGCTTAATCAGCACGCCCGAACTCCTTCCAGCGATGGTCGATCACCACGGCCAGGATCAGATACAGGCAAGCCCAGGCGAGCAGGCATTCCGTCCGCCACTCCGGATGCATCACCAGAACCTGGGCGGAACCTCCGGCCAGCGCCATGACGGCGTATGCCGCCAGCGCCAGGCGGCGATGGCTCCAGCCCATGCGCACCAGACGCTGGTAATAATGATCGCGGTGCGCTTGCCAGACGGGTACGCCAAGCCATGCCCGGCGCGACAGGGTGACGCTGGCATCGGCGATGAAGGGGGAGAACACCAGGACCGGAAACGCCAGGGGCCATATCCCTGCCGACCATCCCCCCAACCCAAGGCTCGCCGCCAGAAACCCCAGGGGAATCGAACCGGAGTCCCCCATGAATACCCGCGCGGGCGGAAAGTTGAAGCGCAGAAACCCCGCCACCGCCGCCGCGATGCACCAGGCAAGGGTCGCCAGCGACTCGGAGCCCCCAAGCCAGGCCGCCACCCCGTAGCCGGCAAAGCCCAACACCGCCATGCCCCCGGCCAGGCCGTCGGCGCCGTCCATGAAGTTGTAGAGATTGGTCATCCAGACCAGGGCGAGCCAGCCCCCCCACCAGGCCCAGCCCGACACACCGGGCAGGAAATGCAGGGCCACCGCCGCCGCGACCCCATGGCCGAGCAAGCGCAGCCAGACCGACAGGCCGCGCAGGTCGTCCAGTAAGGAAAGCAGGCACAAGCCCAGCGCCAAGAGAGGGGGAACCAGGACCACACCGGGATGCGCCAGGTAATCGCTGAACGCCACGCCGGCCATGATGCCCAGGCCGCCGATGCGCGGGGTCGGATGGACGTGCAGCGAGCGCGCGTTGGGACTATCCATCGGCAAGATCGCCTGGCACCGCGACAACAGCGTCAAGGTCAGCCAGCAGACGAGCAGGGCCACCAGCGACAGCAATCCGGTAAGGGGCAAGAGCGTTCACTCCGAGGTTGTGAATAGCCCGGATTGTCCATTAGTCCAGGTGGCAGGGAGTGCCCAACTTGTAGCCTCGGGGCCTCACCGGCCGGTTCTTCTCAGCGGACCAACGCCGTCGGCGCGGCGCCGGCGCCAGCGCCTGGGTGGAAATCGAACACATCCGCAAGGAAGCGTTGGTGCACACGGAACCTACATCAAACGGTGATTGTTGGGGTTTGTGGACTCAGCCCAGCTTCGCCCGCTGTGCCTGGACCTTCACCAGGGTGGCGGCGAAGTCGGCCAGACGCTTCTTCTCCTGCTCCACCACGGCGGGCGGGGCGCGGTCGACGAAACTGGCGTTGCTCAACTTGGCCGTGGCCTTGGTGATTTCGTTGGCGAGGCGGGCGATTTCCTTGTCCACGCGGGCGATCTCGGCGTCGCGGTCGATTTCGATGTGCAGCATCAGCCGCCAGTCGCCGACGATGGCCACCGGAGCATCGCCTTCCGGCAATTTTTCCACCACGTCCACTTCCGCCAGGCGGCCCAACAGCTTCATGTAAGGCGCGCAGGCGTTGGCTTGCTCCGCGTTGCCTTCCAGGTACAGGGGCACCTTCAATGCCGGCGACAAATTCATCTCGCCGCGCAGGTTGCGCACGGCGTTGGTGAGTTCCTTGAGCGCGGCCATCTCGGCGGCGGCGTCCGTGTCGCGTCGGGCGGGATCGGCCTTGGGGAAGGGGGCGAGCATGATGCTCTCCGCTTGTTTGGCGCCGGCCAGCGGCGCCACCGCCTGCCACAGTTCCTCGGTGACGAAGGGAATGACCGGGTGGGCCAGGCGCAGCACGGTCTCCAGCACTGTGAGCAGGGTGTGGCGGGTGGCCGCAGCCCGCTCGCCACCTGCGGCGATCTGCACCTTGGCCAGTTCCAGGTACCAGTCGCAGTACTCGTCCCAGACGAATTCGTAGATGGCGCGGGCGGCCATGTCGAAGCGGTATTCGTCGAAACCGGCGCGCACCGCGGCCACAGCCGCGTCCAGGCGGCCGAGGATCCAGCGGTCGACGAAGGTGGGGTCGCCGGCCTGGGCCGGCTGGCCCTCGCAGTTCATCAGCACGAAGCGCGTGGCGTTCCACAGCTTGTTGCAGAAGTTGCGGTAGCCCTCGCAACGCTGCAGGTCGAACTTGATGTCGCGGCCGTGGGAGGCCAGGGACGCGAAGGTGAAGCGCAGGGCGTCGGTGCCGAAGCTCGGGATGCCGGCGGCGAATTCCTTGCGGGTGGCCTTGGCAATGGAATCCGCCTGCTTCGGGTTCATGAGTCCCGTGGTGCGCTTGGCCACCAGGTCGTCCAGGCTGATGCCGTCGATCAGGTCGATGGGGTCGAGCACGTTGCCCTTGGACTTGCTCATCTTGTTGCCGTGGGAGTCGCGCACCAAGCCGTGGACGTAGACCTCCTTGAACGGTACTTTCCCGGTGAAGTGCAGGGTCATCATGACCATGCGCGCCACCCAGAAGAAGATGATGTCGAAGCCGGTCACCAGCACGTCGGTCGGATAATAATGCTCGAGATATTTCGTCTTTTCCGGCCAGCCCAGCGTCGAGAACGGCCACAGCGCCGAGGAGAACCAGGTGTCGAGCACGTCCTCGTCGCGTTTCAGTTGCGTGGGCTTGCCGTAATGCTTGGCCGCCGCGTTCAT
>CAIXFP010000238.1 GCA_903918705.1 uncultured Pseudomonadota bacterium | reverse complement strand
CTGGCCCATCCCCAGGACAAGGCCGCCGCCGAAGCCTTCCTCAAGTACCTGAAGGGCGCCAAGGCAACGCTGGTGATCAAGGCCTACGGCTACGCAATGCCGTGACATTCCTGGATTGGCCGCAGGAATCACCGGAGGAGATGTGACCAGCACCCGAGCCCTTTCCGACGCCGCATTGGCGGCCCTGCTGGAGGAGGACGCCCCCTACGGCGACCTCACCACCCAGGTGCTGGGCATCGGCGCCGCACCCGCCACCCTCAGCTTCACCGCCCGGGGCGAGATGACTGTGTGCGGCGGCGAGGAGGCGGCCCGCCTGTTCGAGTTGGCCGGCGCCCGCGCCCGGGTGCTGGCCCCCTCCGGTAGCCGCAGCGAAGGCCTCCTGCTCACCGCCGAGGGCGACGCCGCCAGCCTGCACCGGGCCTGGAAAGTGGCCCAGGTGCTGGTGGAGCTTTATTCCGGCATTGCCAGCGCCACCGCCGCCCTCGTCGCCAGCCTGCGCGCCGCAGGTTTCGCCACGCCCCTGGCCTGCACCCGCAAACACTTTCCCGGCACCAAGGCCATGAGCGCCAAGGCGGTTCGCTGCGGCGGTGGCTACCTGCACCGCCTGGGCCTGTCGGAAACCCTGCTGCTCTTCCATGAACACCGCCTCTTCCTCGACGAAGACCGCGCCGCCACCCGCGTTCGGTTCCAGGCGGTGCAACCGGAGCGGGGCCTCATGGTGGAAGTATCGGACCGGGAGGAAGCCCTGGCCTGGGCCGCGGCGGGGGCAACCGCCCTGCAACTGGAACGCTTCGACCCGGGCCAGTTGGCCGCCCTCGAACGCGACCTGGCCAGCCGCGGCCTGAAGCCGCTCCTGGCCGTGGCCGGCGGCGTCAATGCCGGTAACGCCGTGGCCTACGCCTCCGCCGGCGCTGACCTGCTGGTCAGCTCGGCCCCGTACCACGCGCCGCCGAAGGATGTGAAGGTCGAATTCCGACGGGCTTGAAACCGGGGGGACGCTTCGTCAAGGCGGCATGGACGACGCTCCCGGCGTTGCAGTATTCTGCGCAGGGTTCTGTCACCTCCCACGAGGAAGCCATCATGAGTATTTCAGCCAACGATGTGGTGCCGTTCACCCAGGCACGCGCCCGACTCTCCGAACTGGCCGACCAGGCCAAGGCCGGCGCCGAGAAAATCATCACCAAGAACGGCGAGAGTTACGTCGCCTTGATCGACGCCGACCGGCTGGACTACTACCACCGGCTGGAGCGGGAACGCATCCACCTGCTCCTGCTCGACGACGTCCGCCGCGGCCTGGCCGACATCGCCGCCGGCCGCACCGTCGCGGCCGACGCCGCCATCGACCGGCTGCAACAGCGCCGGGCCCCGCTCCAGTCCGGGAAGAAGCGTGGCTGAACAGCAGTACCGGGTCGAACTGACCGCGAGCTTCCTGGAGCGCCTCGACGCCATCGAAGCGTTCCTGTTGGAGGTCGGCGCGAGCCATGCTTACGACGACCTGCTGGCCGATCTGCGCGCCACGGTCTTCCCCAACCTGAGCCAGTTTCCCCGCATCGGCCGGCGCTACCTGGATACGCCACCGCAATCTGCAGAAGCCCTGGCCCAGCTCGCCGCCCTGCCGCCCGGCGCCCCTGACGCGCTGCGGGAATACCTGCATGGCGACTACTTGATGCTGTATACCGCTACAGAAGCCGAGGCCACCGTGTATCTGCTCTCCATCCGCCATCAGCGCCAGCTTTCCTTCGATTTCGCCCGCCTGGGGCCGGGCACCTGAGCAACCACATCATGCCGACACTGCACTGGGTAGGAAAAGACAAGGTGGTCAACCACCATCACGAGGTGCCGTTCCGGGTGCTGGACAAGGTGGCGACCTTCCGCGCGCCGGAGGGCCTGCCGGAGAACAGCACGGACAACCGCATCATCCACGGCGACAACCTGGAGGCGCTGAAGAGCCTGCTGCCCGAATTCGAAGGCCGGGTGAAATGCATCTACATCGACCCGCCCTACAACACCGGCAACGAAGGCTGGGTCTATAACGACGCGGTCAACGACCCCAAGATGAAGCGCTGGCTGGGCCAGGTGGTGGGCAAGGAAGGCGAGGATCTGTCACGGCACGACAAGTGGCTGTGCATGATGTATCCGCGGTTGAAGATGTTGCATCGGTTGCTGGCTGACGATGGAGCGATATTTGTATCGATTGATGATGTAGAAGTTGCCAACTTGCGACTTGTATTAGATGAAGTTTTTGGCAGTGTGAATTTCATTGCAAATATCGTTTGGCAGAAGCGATATGTCTCAAATGTGACGGCCAAATTTCTTTCTGACATGCATGACCATATGCTGGTTTACGCAAAGAAAGTTACGGACTTTTCCGTCGCAAAAATCCCGAGGACTAATGATCAAGAAGCTGATTACAAGAATCCTGACAGCGATCCGCGCGGACCTTGGCGGGCTCAAGATTTGTCTGCAAGCAAACCTTATGCGGCAGGAATATTCACCATTACAGGTCCAAACGGAAATGTTTTTAATCCTCCGCCCCGACGCTACTGGAGAATGAATAGTCAACAATACGAAGAGTGGCTGATAGACGGAAGGATCACATTTGGCAAGACGGGTAGTGGCAGACCGATGCTCAAGAGGTTTCTTGCGGAAGCTCAGGTTGGCTTGACCCCACATACTTGGTGGACCCATGAATTTGCTGGTCACAACAAAGAATCAACACTGGAACTGAAAAAGATTTTCGGTGGCGAATCTCCCTTCGATACACCAAAGCCGCTGAGACTGTTACGAAGAGTGCTAGAACTTGCCGATGATCCGAATGCCATCGTGCTGGACTCTTTCTCAGGTTCAGGAACCACCG
>CAIXFP010000237.1 GCA_903918705.1 uncultured Pseudomonadota bacterium | reverse complement strand
TTCATCTCCACGCCCAGATCGGTGGCGCTCCTGGCCAGGAAATGCCGCACCAGCAGGGGGATGTCCTCGCGCCGTTCGCGCAGCGACGGGAGCTTGATGCGGATGACGTTGAGGCGGTGGAACAGATCCTCGCGGAATTGGCCGCTACGCACCCGGTCCTCCAGGTTCTGGTGGGTGGCGGCGATCACCCGCACGTTGACGCGCACCGGCGCGTGGCCGCCAACCCGGTAGAACTCGCCGTCGGCCAGCACCCGCAACAGCCGGGTTTGCAGGTCCGCGGGCATGTCGCCGATTTCGTCCAGGAACAAGGTGCCGCCGTCGGCCTGCTCGAAGCGGCCGCGGCGGGAAGCAGTGGCACCGGTGAAGGCACCGCGCTCATGGCCGAACAGCTCCGATTCCAGCAGGTCTTTCGGGATCGCCGCGGTATTCAACGCAATGAACGGCTTGTCGCGGCGCGGGCTGTGGCGGTGCAGGGCGTGGGCCACCAACTCCTTGCCGGTGCCGGTTTCACCGGTGATCAGCACCGTGGTATGGCTCTGGCTCAAACGACCGATGGCGCGGAACACGTCCTGCATGGCCGGCGCCTGGCCCAGCATGGCCTGGCCCGAAGGCCCGACTTCCATGCCGCTGACCTCGTCGACCCGGTTGCCTTCTTCCAGCGCGCGGTGGATCAATTCCAGGGCATGGTTGACGTCGAAGGGTTTCGGCAAATATTCGAAGGCGCCGCCCTGGAAGGCGGAAACCGCCGAATCCAGGTCGGAATAAGCGGTCATGATGATGATGGGTAGCCGCGCGTGCTCGACCTTGAGGCGTTCCATAAATTCCAGGCCGCTCATGCCGGGCATGCGAATGTCGGACAGCACCGCTCCCGGTGTTTCCTTGTCCAGGGCGCGCAGGGCGGCTTCGGCGTTGTCAAAAATGCGGTGCGGCAGATTTTCGCGTGCCAGCGCCTTCTCGAAGACCCAGCGGATGGAGCGGTCGTCATCGATGATCCAGACAGGTTTCATGGGCGTCTTTTTGCAATGGAGGTTGAACGGGCTGTGGACGGAGCGCGGTGAGTAGGTTTGGAAGGGCGCGCTGTTTTCTCGTCGATTTTGGCAAGCGACCCTTCGCCTCGAATCGGCAGATAAATGGAGAAACAGGTGCGACCGGGGTGGCTGTCCAGGTGAATCGCACCCTCGTGGCGCTGCACCAAAGTCTGTGCCATGGTCAGGCCGAGGCCGCTGCCGCCCTCGCGACCGGAAATAAGGGGGAAAAACACCTGGTCGCGCATGTCTTCCGGGATGCCCGGTCCGTTGTCGATGACATCGATGCGCAGCGCCAGTTTCCAGCGCTTCATCGCCAGGGTGACCTGACGCGCCACACGGGTACGCAGCACGATGCGGCCAACGCCTTCGAGGGCCTGGGCGGCATTGCGGGCGATGTTGAGCACGGCCTGGATCAATTGTTCCTGGTCACCTTCCAGCTCCGGCAGGCTGATGTCGTAGTCGCGACGGATGTCCAGTTGCGGGTGTTCCGCCTGTAGCAGGCTGCGCACCCGTTCCAGCACTTCGTGCATGTTCACGGGTTGCACCACCGGCCGCTTCGCGGGGGCCAACAGGCGGTCGAGCAGGCTTTGCAGCCGGTTGGTTTCCTGGATGATGACCTGGGTATATTCCTTGAGATCGCTTTCTTCCAGTTCGGCCTCGAGTAATTGAGCCGCGCCGCGGATGCCGCCCAGGGGATTGCGAATCTCGTGGGCGAGTTGGCGCAGCAGGGTCTGGCTGGCCTGGGATTGCGCCATGACCTGCTCCTCGCGGGCTATGCGCACACTGCCGCCCGCCGCGCAGAGTTCCAGTACCGCGGTGCCATGGGCCGATTCCATGGGCGTGACCGTGGCGCTCAAGGTCAGGGTCTGGCCGAGCAAGTGCACGGTCAGGTCGTGCTCGGTGAAACTGACGCCCTCATCCAGCGCGGATTCCAATACACGCACCAGTTCGGTGCAGTCACCGACAGCGGAGGCCAAGGAACGATTGAGCGCGTGGTAAGCCGATACCCCGAGCAGGTTTTCCGCCGCTGGGTTGAGATAGCGGATGAACTGCCGCTCATCGACGATGAGCACGGCGGTGGCGAGCAGATCCAGGCTCGGGGCGGCGTAGTTCATGGCTTTGGCAGAGTGGGAGATGCCAGATACTCAGCAAGAAGCAAGCCAGGGCAAGCTGGCGCCAAGGTTGAGTGTTGAAAGTTGAAGCGGCCGACCTCGGCCAGCCGCGTATGCCGATTCGATATTAAAAAGTCAACATGAAAAATTCACCGCAGGTGGCCCAGTTCCTTGTTGAGCATCTCAATGTTCTTTTCGTGCAGATGCACGGCATCAAGCAAGCGATTGAGATCGGCGCCGGGTTGGCGGCGACCTTCTATGTAGGCGCTCTGGGCGGCAGTGAGATTGTGTTGTTCGCTGGTGAGTTCTTCCACCAGGAGTTGCCGTCGCATGTCGTCGCGTTTTCTCTGGGTTCCGGGATCGATGCGGGGAAAACCCGCTGGCGTGGGACCGGCGGCGGCATTGCGCTTCTTCTCGCTTTTCGCTTCCGTTGTGGCGGCCATGCCGGCGATGGGGGAGAGCTGCAGTTTCCTGGCGCCGGGACGGGGCATATTGGTATAGGTAACATGGCCGTTTTCGTCGACAAACTTGTAGATCTCCCCGCGGACGCTGGAGGCACAGACCATCATCGCGATGCAGGCGGCTAACGCCAATCGCTGGGGTAAGAGGAGGAAGCGGCTGGAAGCGGGCATGGCGGAAGGATATACGGTTAATCAGCGGAGCGATGATGGGAAGCCGGTGCGCAAAACACCTTGGTAGTCCCGGAAAGCCGCCACGGCGGCTATTATCTCAGCATTGCCTGATGGTCCGGGGGTGCGCCATGCACAAGTTACTCGTTGCGGTTCTGTCTATCCTGCTTTGCGGCTGTGGAGCCGATATGCTCGGCACCGCCACCGCCGTGGCAACGGAGAAGAAGCAGGAAATCGAGCAGGGACAGCAGTTGAAGGCGTCGGTGGAGCAGCAACTCAACGCGGCGACGCAACTCGATCAGCAACGCCTGAACGCGGCGGCCGCGAATACCGCTGAGGGCAAATGAACCCAAATCCAGCAGTTGAAACCGAAAGCCGTAGGTTGGGCACGCAACGCTTTGCCCAACCTACGAGTGCCCCCCCGTTTTGACCCCGAAAACCCAAGGACAACCTGGCATTAGGCCCCATTTCATTCTGACAACCGCGGTTTCCAGGATGAATCCGTTACGGCACATGCAGTTGGCACAGGAAATAAAAAGGGCG
>CAIXFP010000236.1 GCA_903918705.1 uncultured Pseudomonadota bacterium | reverse complement strand
GCGACCTGCTGCTGATCGAGCAGAAAAGCGGCTTTCTCCTGGAAACCCCGGAGGGCCTGGTCAAGCGCTATGCCGAGAAGGAGAAGAGCGTGCCGCTGCAGATGGCGCGCACCGTCACGGCCCTGCGCGCCAAGCTGCATGCCCGTCCCGGCTGCCAGGCGGCCCAGGTCGAATACCTGTTGTATTGCCCGGATTACACGGTGCGCCAGGTGGAAACCGCGGGCCTGGCACCACAGCGCATCGTCGACGCCCGCCGCCGCGGACAGCTTGCGGCCATCATCCAGGCGGTGTTGCCTGCCGGTGAACGTAACGCCCAGGCCGGCGAGGTGCATCGTTTTCTGCGCGGCGTGCTGCAACTGGAAACCGACGTCAGCGCCCTGGTGGGCCGCGCCCGCGCCCTGGTCACCCGGATTTCCGGCGGCCTCGCCCACTGGGCGCGGCAACTGGAGTTCACGCCGCACCGGCTGCGGGTGATCGGCACCGCCGGTTCCGGCAAGACCCAGTTGGCCCTGGCGGAGTACGCTGCCGCCCTGGAACGGGGACAGCGTCCCCTCTACGCCTGTTTCAACCGGCCCCTGGCGGACCATTTCGCCCATATCGCGCCATCAGGAGGGTGGATCGGCACCTTCCACATGCTGTGCGACCAGCGCTTGCGCGAGCAGGGCGCGCTCCCGGATTTCACCCAGGCCGATGCCTTTGCCCGCCTGGCCGAACAGGCCGCGGCATTGCCGGTGACGGAGCCATGGCGCTTCGATTGCGTGATCGTCGACGAAGGCCAGGATTTCACGGAATCCTGGCGCGACCAGGTGCTGCGCCACGCGAGCGCGGACGCGCGCCTGATGTGGCTGGAAGACCCGCTGCAGAACCTCTACGGTCGCCCGCCGGTGGCGCTGCCGGACTGGGTGACCCTGCGGGCCCCCGGCAACTACCGCAGTCCGCGCGCCGTGGTGCGCTTCCTGCGTTCCCTGCTGCCCGATGCCGTGGACATTGAGGCGGCCGGGCCGCTGGGCAGCGGCGGCCTGGAAATCCTGGTGTACCGCGACGCGACGGAATTGAAGGAGCAGGTGAAGGCGGGTATCCGCCTGTGCTACGCCGCCGGCTACAAACGCGACGACCTGGCCCTGGTGACGTTCCGCGGCCGCGAGCAGTCGCTGCTGTTTCCCTATACCCAGTTGGGGCCCCACACCCTGCGCACCTTCACCGGTCGCTATGACCTGCTGGGCCACCCGCTGTACGACGAGGGCGACGTGCTGCTGGAGACGGTCTACCGCTTCAAGGGCCAATCGGCGGCTGCGGTGGTATTCGCGGAAATCGATTTCGCGGAACTGGACGAGAAGGCCATGCGCAAGCTGTTCGTGGGCGCCACCCGGGCCATGATGCTGTTGGTGCTGGTGGTGTCGGAACGGGCGGCGGCGCGGCTGGTGGAGGCGACCGAGTAACTGTAGCGCCGGCGCCCCGCCGGCGTTGTTTTTCCAATAAGCCCTACGAAGCCGGCGAGGCGCCGGCGCTACATTTCCGACGCCGCGATGGCGATGCGCTGGCGTTCGGCGAATTCTTCCGAGGAATGGACGCCGCGCATCTTCAGGGTGTGGTTGCGCACCGCGACTTCCACCAGCACCGCCAGGTTGCGGCCCACCGCCACCGGGATGCGCACTTCCGCGATCTCGATGCCGAGGATGACGCGGCTGCTGGCCGCCATGTTGAGGCGGTCCACCTCCTGCCACGGGTGTTTGCCGTCGTCGGCCGGACTCAGGTGGATGATCAGCTTGAGGTTTTTCTTGTGCTTCACCGCGGTTTCGCCGAACAGGCGGCGGATGTTGAGCACGCCTAAGCCCCGCACTTCCATGAAGTCCTGCAGCAGGGTGGGGCAACGGCCTTCCAGGGTGTCGGGGGAGACGGCGAACACTTCCAGTGCGTCGTCCGCCACCAGGCGGTGGCCGCGGGTGATCAGTTCCAGGGCCAACTCGCTCTTGCCCACAGCGGGGTCGCCGGTGATCAGCACGCCGACCCCTGAGACTTCCAGGAATACGCCGTGCAGCACCGTGGAGGGGGCCAGCGCCTGAGCCATGATGTGGGACAGCAGGCGCATCAGGGCCGGACTCTGCTCCGGCGAGGTGAACAGGGGCGTGGCGCAACGCTCGGCGGCCTCGGCCATGGCTTCCGGCACCTCCTCGCCATTGGCGACCACCACGGCGGCCAGTTCGGTGGAGAACAGGTTGGCGATGGAAAGCTGCAGATCAGCCGGCGAGAGGCCGCGCAGGTAGTCCATCTCGGCGCAGCCCATGACCTGCACCCGATGGGGATGCACGTAATTGAGGTGCCCCACCAGGGCCAGGGTGGGTTTCTGCACCGTATCCGAGTTGAGGACCTTGTCGCCGCCGCTACGCCCGGCGACCCAGGAAAGCTGGAGCCGCTCGCCAACCTGGCGGAACAGTTCCGTGACGGTGATGTGATGGCTGGTGAAGTGTTCGCTCACGGCGTCCATTCGCTGATCAGGCGGTGCAGGGCCGCCGCGTCGGGTGCCCTGCGCAGGCGGGCGCGGAAATCCTCGTCGGAGAACATGGCGGCAAGTTCTCCGAGTATTTGCAGATGCAGGTCGGTGGCGGCCGCGGGGGCCAGCAATATGAACACCAGATCCACCGGGTTGCCGTCCGGTGCATCAAAATCGACAGGGGTTTACAGGCGCAGAAAGACGCAGGCGGTGTCCTTGAGATGTTTGATCCGGCCGTGTGGTATGGCGATGCCATAGCCCAGGGCGGTGGATCCCAGTTTCTCGCGCGCGAACAGGCTTTCGAACACATCGCTGGCCGCGACGCCCTGGCTGGCCTGAACCAATTGCGATGCTTGCTCGAACAGGCGCTTCTTGCTGATGGAATCGCAATCGGCCTGGACATCGGCAAGCTTGAGTAGGGGGGTGATCAGATTCATTTCTCGGCCCAGGTAAGGCACTGGCTCGGGAACGGGATGCTCCCGAGCCAGGGGGTCATTCGGCTTCCGTTGCGGTCTGGCCTTTGACGCCGCCGGATTCACGGTGCACGTTGCCGGATTTTTCCTTGTGCTTGACGATCTGGCGGTCGAGCTTGTCGGCCAGGGAATCGATGGCGGCATACATGTCGGGGTCGATGGATTCCACGTAGATGTCCT
>CAIXFP010000235.1 GCA_903918705.1 uncultured Pseudomonadota bacterium | reverse complement strand
CCGCCCGCCTCAACGGCCTAGACCCGGCGGCCTGGCTGCGTGAGACCCTGGAGAAGCTGCCGGCCTGGCCGAATAGCCGGCTGGATGAACTGCTGCCGCTGCGCGGCACCGCCAAACCCTGACTTGCTGGCGTTTGGCTAGATGGGGCGGCTGGACGCTTACGATCGACCGCCTGGGAGACCCGTTGCTGGAGATGGAGGCACACATCGACTTTGCGGCGCTGGCGGCGGAAGTGGACCGTGTCGCGCCGCGCCCGGTGAGCCCACAGGGCGGCCGGCCGCCGTTCCCGACCGAGATCATGGTGCGAATACTGGTCCTGAAGCGGCTGTACAACCTGTCTGACGAACAGATGGAAACCAGCTGCTGGATCGGATGAGTTACCAGCGCTTCTGTGGCCTGACCGACTCGGCCAACATTCCCGATCGCACCACGATCTGGACCTTCGAGAACCGCATCGGCGAAGCCGGAGCGAAAGCCCTGTTCGACGGGGTGGAGCGGCAGTTGCTCAAGCAAGGCTATATCGCTCGGGGCAACCAGATCATTGATGCCACCTTGGTTCCGGCCCCGAAGCAGCATTTCACCAAGGAAGACAAAGAGCAGATCAAGCAGGACGCGATGCCGGCCAACTGGTCGCCAGCCAAGCGGCGGCAGAAAGACCTGGATGCCACCTGGACCAAAAAGCACGGCAAGAGCCATCACGGCTACAAGTTCTCGATCAACGTGGACAAGCGCTACAAGCTGATCCGCAAGATCGAGACGGACACCGCCTCGACCCACGACAGCCAGCATTTCGAAGCCGTGCTAGATCCTGGCAACACCAGCCGGGACGTCTACGCCGACAAGGGTTACCCGAGCGCCGAGCGGGAGGCGAAGCTGAAGGTAACGGGCTACCGCAACCACATTCAGCGCAAGGGGCAACGCAACCACCCCCTTTCCGACTGCCAGGAGCGGCGCAATCGCCATATCGCCAAGACGCGGGCGCGGGTGGAACATGTGTTCGGCGCCATTGCCCAGATGGGCGGCAAGTTGGTGCGCATCGTCGGTCAGGCCCGTGCCAACTTTGCCATGACCATGATGGCCGCCTGCTACAACCTCAAGCGCCTGGTTTACCTGAAGCGCGCGGGAATCGAGGCCTTCTGATGCCCAAAATGGGCCAGAACCCCGAAATATCGAGCGGCCCATGGATAATTCGCTGTGGAACTGCTCAATAAAGTAGCAATTCGCCGAGGAAATCGCACCACGTTTGGCCGTGCGCATCATTTCATCGCTGGATTTGATGAAAACTTCGGGTTATTCGAGGTGCCCTGGCTTTGATGGTGCAAGCCCACGATTTGGGGCATCCCGCCGACTGGTTGATCCGCTCCCAGCACAATCGGGCGCTGCCCGAGGGCGGCAAGTTGTGGGCTGATGTGCTGTCCGGCGAAGCGCTTGGAGGCATCCGCTTCACGATGCCTTCTCGGCAAGGGCAAAAGGCGCGGGAGGTGCGGCAACAGGTCTGGGCCAAGCGGGCCATGGTTTCCGACGGCCACGGTGGCCGGATTGAAATCAGTTGCCTGGTCGCGCGGGAAGAAGGCGCCCCCGAGGGAGTGAAGCCGGTGGAATGGCGCCTGTTGACCAATCGGCCGATTGATAGCTTTGAAGCGGCAGCCGAATTGATCGACTGGTACCGGGCGCGCTGGGAGATCGAATTGTTCTTCCATGTCCTCAAGAACGGCTGCCGCGTGGAAGCGTTGCAGTTGAGCACGGTGGAACGCCTGGAACGCACCCTGGCGCTGTTCATGGTGGTGGCCTGGCGGATTGCCCGGCTCATGCGATTGGGACGTACCTGCCCCGACCTGGATGCGGCGCCGCTGTTCGAGCCGGATGAGTGGCAGGCGGCTTACATCCTGAACCGGAAGAAGGTGCCCAAGACCCCGCCCAGGCTCAACGAGGTGGTGCGCCTGGTGGCCATGCTCGGCGGGTTCTTGGCGCGCAAGGGCGATGGCGAACCCGGCGTGAAGACCATTTGGCTTGGCCTCCAGCGCGTCATGGATTTCGCCGCAGGGATCAGATTCGCTCGCGAAGTTCATGCGCTATGAGTTGTGTGTAATGGGATGCCCTTGACGACATACCGCATGCCCGTTACTCCGCTGTCGGACGATCAAAGCGCGTAT
>CAIXFP010000234.1 GCA_903918705.1 uncultured Pseudomonadota bacterium | reverse complement strand
TGTTGGGCAGGTTGAAGGGCATGAGCGCCGGGTTCTGTAGGGGTCAAGTCCCCGTGCGGCTGCACGGCAACGCGCGGGGGACGAATGCGGCCATTGTCCCCGAGTCGGCCGCAAAGTCGCAATGCACCTGTAAACAAACGCTGCCCCTCACCACGGGCCGTCAATGCAATTCGCGGTAGATCTTCTCCGCCAGGTCGCGACTGATGCCTTCCACCCGGGCCAGTTCCTCCACCCCGGCATCCACCACGCCGCGCAGGCCGCCGAAGGTCTGCAGCAATTTCTGGCGGCGCTTGGCGCCGACGCCGGCGATGTCTTCCAGGCTCGACTGGGTGCGTGTCTTGCCGCGCCGCGCCCGGTGCCCGGTGATGGCGAAGCGGTGCGCCTCGTCGCGCACCTGCTGGATCAGGTGCAGGGCGGGATGGTCCGGTGGCAGCCGCAGGGGCTCCGCCTCGTCGGGGAAGAACAGTTGTTCCATGCCCGGCTTGCGCTCCACCCCCTTAGCCACCCCCAGCATGGGCAGGTCGCCCAGGCCCAGTTCCGAGAGCACGTCCACCGCCATGTGCAACTGGCCCTTGCCGCCGTCGATCAACAGCAGGTCGGGCAGCTTGCCCTCGCCGGTGGCCAGCTTGCCGTAGCGCCGGCTGAGCGCGTCGCGCATCGCCGCGTAATCGTCGCCGGGGGTGATGCCGGTGACGTTGTAGCGGCGATATTCCGAACTCTGCATGGCGCCCTGGTCGAACACCACGCAGGACACCACGGTGGCCTCGCCCATCGTATGGCTGACGTCGAAGCACTCGATGCGCTGGATGCCCTCCCAGCCCAGGGCCTCGTTGAGGGCGGCCAGACGCGCCGACTGGTTCTCGCGTAGCCCTTCCCGCGTCGCCAGGGCCAGTTCCGCGTTCTTCAGGGCCATTTCCAGCCAGATGCGGCGCTCCTCCCGGGGTTGGGCGACGATGGCGATGCGATGCCCGGCCTGGTCGGTGAGCCAGTCGGCCAGGCCCTCCACCTCGGCGTTGAGCAGCAGGGTGGGCGGAACGGGGCGGCCCTCGTAGTGCTGGCAGACGAAGGCTTCCAGCACGGCGGGTAGATCGGCGTCGGCGGCTTGCGTCGGGAAGAAGGCGCGCCCGCCCAGGCTGCGGCCGCCCCGAACCATGGTCAGGTAGACGCAGGCCACGCCGCCACGCATCACCCCGGCGATGACGTCGGTGTCCTGGGTCGAGCGGCTTTCCACGAACTGGCTGGCGCGCACCGCTGAGAGCGCCTGGATCTGGTCCCGGTAGACCGCTGCCTGCTCGTAGCACAGCGCTTCGGCCGCCGCCGACATGCGCCGCGACAACTGCTCCAGCACCTCGTTGTCGCGCCCGGACAGGAACAGCGCCGCATCTTCGGCGTCGCGAGCGTAATCGGCGGGGCTGACGTGGTTCACGCAAGGCGCGCTGCAGCGCTTGATCTGGTACAGCATGCAGGGCCGCGAGCGGTTGGCAAACACCGTGTCCTCGCAGGTGCGCAAGCGAAACACCTTCTGCAGGATCTGAATGCTCTCGCGCACCGCCAGGGAATTGGGGAAGGGGCCGAAGGTGCGGTGCTGCTTGTCCGGCGTGCCGCGGAAGAAGGCCAGGCGCGGGAATTTGTGGCCGGTCAGTTGCAGATAGGGATATGACTTGTCGTCGCGGAACAGGATGTTGTATTTCGGGCTCAAGCCCTTGATCAGGTTGTTCTCCAGCAGCAGCGCCTCGGCTTCCGTTCGGGTCACCGTGGTCTGAATCTCGCGGATGCGCGCCACCATGTGGGCGATGCGCGGCGAGAGGTCGGACTTCTGGAAGTAGCTGGACACCCGCTTCTTCAAGTCGCGTGCCTTGCCCACGTAGAGCACCGCGCCGCCCTCGCCCAGCATGCGGTAGACGCCGGGCAGGTTGGGCAGGGCGGCGAGGACGGGCTTGGGGTCGAAGGGTTCCGGGCTGGACATCAATCTGGCGCGAACACGAGGTCAGGCAAGACTACTTCCCAACGCTCGCATTTGGCGAGGTGCTGGTATTCGGCGTCGCTTTGTTCCCGCTGCCAAACCAGGATGGCGCTGACCCGGGCCTGGGCGCAGCGCATCCCCGCGGGGGGGCGGTAACCCTTGGCGAGCTGGCCGACCTGAATACCCTGGCCATTGCAGATCGCCCTGCCCTCCGGATAGAGCGTCAATGGGTCGCCCGGCTGCAGGGCGACGATGGCGGCATGGATGGGCGATGCGGGCGATTGCCGGCCGGGGTAGCCGATGTCCACGTCTTTCAAGCTGAGACTATGGTAGACGCGCCGGTACTTGCGAGCCTGCTCGGGGGTCGGTTCGGCCAGGGCGGTGGCGGGCCGGCGCAGCAGGCAAGGCAGGTTCGACAGTGGGTCGAGCAGGGGATGCGGGCGTTCCTGGCGGGCCAGGATGAGACTGCGGCGGGCGCGGGTCATGGCGACGTAATACAGGCGGCGCGCAGCGTCGACGTCCTCGTGCGAGTCGCGGCGGCTCCTGTCACCGTCCAGTACCACCACGTGGTCGAACTCCAGGCCCTTGGCCTTGTGGGCGGAGAGCAGTTTGCCCAGGGTGGTTTCCGCCAGGAGATCGCTGCCGCGCTGACCTTCCGGCAGGCAAGCCAACAGTTGTTGCAGCAGGCGCGCCGCCCCTTCACGGCGGCGGCGGGCGGTTTCTTCCAGCGCGCCCCAGGGCTGCAGCAGGGTGACGCGGGCGGTTTCCGGGTCCAGCTTCTTCGCCGACAAACTTCCACAACCGCCCGCTTCCCCCTGGCCATCGCCCGCCAGTCCCTTTACCAGGCGCCAGACCTGTTTCGGCAAGACCTTGGCATGGCCCCGATCCTTCAACTGTTGGGTGGAGTGGCGCAGGTGCAGCACGGATTCCCCGCCCGGCGCCAAATCCGGGGCGGCCTCCCGCAACAGGGCGATCAAGTTCTGTTCCAGGGCGGCCGCTTCCGCCAGGCGCTTTTCCGAGGATCGCTCGACGCCGCGATGGACGAAGGCGGTCAGCGCCGTGTCGTTGCTGGCGATACCCAGGGCCTCCAGGTCGTGCAAGGCGCGCCGGGTCTGCTCCGGCGACAGGCCGGCCACCGCCATCAATTCGTCGGTGGACAGCCCTTCGTCGGCATTGGCGGCGAACAAGGCGGCGACGATTTTGAGCAGTTGCTTGCGGTATTCCGCATCCGAGCATTTCAGCAGTTGTCTTTCCGCTTCCTCCAGCGAGGCCACCCGCAGGGACGAGGGAAACACCGAAACCCGGTTTTCCTCCCGCCGCAACAAATGCGCTTCCTCCAGCCAGGACAGGGCGGTGCGCACCCGGGTGTCGTCGCTGGCGGAATCCCGCTCAAAAGCGCCGTTTTCCTCCGCGGCCAGGATTTCGCCGGAGGTGGCGACCACCTCGCCGTCCTGGTGTTTCCTGCGGTCGAGCCGGCGCACCGCCTTCAACACCGCCTGGATCTCGCGCCGGGTCAGACGCGAGCGGGCAGAGAGGCCGAACTGGCGTTCCACGTCCTCGGGCGTATAGAGCAGCACGCAACGGGCCTGCGCGCGGTCACGCCCGGCGCGGCCCGCCTCCTGCAGGTAGTTTTCCAGGGAGCCGGAAATGTCGGCGTGGACCACCAGGCGCACGTCGGGTTTGTCGATGCCCATGCCGAAGGCGTTGGTGGCGGTGATCACGCGCAGGTCGCCTTCCACGAAGCGCTTCTGCACGTCCTTCTTCTGCTCCGGGGACAGGCCGGCGTGGAAATACTCGGCGGCAATGCCCATCCGGCCCAGGTCTTTCGCATAGTCCTCGGCATGCTTGCGGGTGGCGGCATAGACGATGGCGCCACCGGGTTGCCCTTCCGGCAGGGCGTCCAGCAGCACCTAGTGGAGGTGGGCCGGCTTCTCGGCGGGGGTGGTGGGAATCACGTCGAAACTGAGGTTGTCGCGCTTGCTGCCGCCGTCGAAGACCGAGAGCGCCACCTCCGCCGTATCGCGGAAATAGGCCTGGATGTCGGCTACCACCTCCGGCTTGGCGGTGGCGGTCAGGCACAGCAGGGGTGGAATCTCCCCGCCCCCGGCCGACTCCAGGATGAAGCGCCCCACGTAGCGGTAATCCGGACGGAAGTCGTGGCCCCATTTGGACAGGCAATGCGCCTCGTCCAGCACCCAGGCGCCGATCTCCCGCTGCGCCAGGGCGCGGCGCACGCTGACGCTGCGCAGTTGTTCCGGGGAAAGGATGAGGATGCCGGCGTCCCCCAGGCGCACCCGGTCCAGTGCGTCGCCGCGCTCCGGCATGGACAGGAGTCCGTTCACCGCCACCGCGCAGGTGATGCCGCGAGCCTCCAGGCCCGTCACCTGGTCCGCCATCAGGGCCACCAGGGGCGAGATGACCACGGTGAGTGCCCCGGTCTTGTCGTAGCGCGACAGGGCCGGCACCTGATAGCACAGCGACTTGCCGGTGCCGGTGGGCAATATCCCGAGGACGTGCTCGCCGCGCATGGCCGCTTCGACGATC
>CAIXFP010000233.1 GCA_903918705.1 uncultured Pseudomonadota bacterium | reverse complement strand
GTCAAGAAGGCGGCGGGCATCACCAAGGGCAGCGCCAAGCCGCACACCGACAAGGTCGGCACCCTCACCCGCGCCCAGCTGGAAGAGATCGCCAAGACCAAGATGCCGGACCTGACCGCCGCGAACATGGACGCCGCCGTGCGCACCATCGCCGGCAGCGCCCGCAGCATGGGTCTCAACGTGGAGGGGGTGTGACATGGCCAAACGTCTCCAAGCCATCCGCGCCAAGATCGAACGCACCAAGAACTATCCCGTCGACGAAGCCCTGACGCTGATCAAATCGGCTGCCACGGCCAAGTTCGACGAATCCGTCGATGCCGCCATCAATCTGGGCGTCGATCCGCGCAAATCCGACCAGGTGGTGCGCGGCTCCGTGGTGCTGCCGCGCGGCATCGGCAAGACCGTGCGCGTCGCCGTGTTCTGCCAGGGCGCCAACGTCGAGATTGCCAAGGCGGCCGGTGCCGACATCGTCGGTTTCGACGACCTCGCCGCCGAGGTGAAGGCCGGCAAAATGGACTTCGACGTGGTCATCGCCACCCCCGACGCCATGCGCGTGGTCGGCCAGTTGGGCCAGATCCTCGGTCCCCGCGGCCTGATGCCGAACCCCAAGGTCGGCACCGTGACCCCCAACGTCGCCGACGCGGTGAAGAACGCCAAGGCCGGCCAGGTCCAGTACCGCACCGACAAGTCCGGCATCATCCACGCCACCATCGGCCGCGCTTCGTTCGAGCCGGCGGCGCTGCGCGAGAACCTTTCCGCGCTGCTGGACGCCTTGAACAAGGCCAAGCCCGCTGCCAGCAAGGGCGTGTATATGAAGCGCGTGTCCCTCTCCAGCACCATGGGGGTTGGCGTGCGCGTCGACCAGGCCAGCCTGGTGGCGTAATAGTTGAATGGTTCCCGGCTTGCGCCGGGACAAGACTTTGGGCCGTCGCCGACCCGGTAACGAGTAGGCGGCGGATCGTCAAAGACCGCAGGTGCCGAAGGAGGATTTGCTCCGGAAGCTTAATCGCGAGGTACACCTCGCAGCCGGCGCAGACGGTGTTCCCGAACAGGATAACCAGCCGGGTCATTCCGGCATGACTCCTGGTCAGGTCGCCGTGGGTGCGGCGGAATTTTCCGCCGCGTGTTGACTTGAAAGGAGAAGAGACCTTATGAGTCTTAATCTGGAAGACAAGAAGGCCGTAGTGGCTGAGGTGGCGGCGCAGGTTGCCAATGCCCAGACCATCGTCGTGGCCGAGTACCGCGGTGTTCAGGTCGTGCACCTGACCCAGTTGCGCAAGAAGGCCCGGGAATCCGGTGTCTACCTGCGTGTGCTGAAGAACACCCTGGTGCGTCGCGCCGTGGCGGATACCCCGTTCGCCGGACTTTCCCAGCACATGGTCGGACCGCTGATCTATAGCGTTTCCGCCGACCCGGTCGCTGCCGCGAAAGTGCTGAACGATTTCGCCAAGACCAACGACAAGCTGATTCTGAAAGCGGGCTCCTACGCGGGTAAGGTGCTGGATCCGGCGGGCGTGCAAGCGCTGGCCAACATCCCCAGCCGCGAAGAGTTGCTCGGCAAGCTGTTGGGCGTCATGCAGGCACCGGTTTCCGGTTTCGCCGCCGTCATGGCCGCACTCGCCAAGCAGCGCGAAGAAGCAGGTGCCGCCGCCTGATGGGCGAGGCGCCTGTAATCCGCATTCTGTAAAGATTATCGATTTAGGAGTTTGAAACATGGCCTGTACTAAAGAAGACATCCTGGAAGCCGTAGGCGCGATGACGGTGATGGAACTGAACGACCTGGTGAAGGCGTTCGAAGAGAAGTTCGGCGTTTCCGCCGCCTCCTTCGGTGGTGGCGGTGGTGGCGGCGCTGTCGCTGCTGCCGTGGTGGAAGAGCAGACCG
>CAIXFP010000232.1 GCA_903918705.1 uncultured Pseudomonadota bacterium | reverse complement strand
GTTGGTCTTGTTTTTCTTGAGTTTGCCCAAAAGCAGGTCCATCGCCTCGACGGGCGGCACACCGGTGAGCGCGCGGCGCAGCAGGACGATCTTGCCGAGTTCATCGGGATGGTAGAGCAGTTCCTCTTTGCGCGTCCCGGAATGTTCGATGTTGATTGAAGGGAAGATGCGGCGATCCACCAACGCGCGGTCCAGATTCACCTCCATGTTGCCCGTGCCTTTGAACTCTTCAAAAATGACTTCATCCATGCGGCTGCCGGTGTCCACCAGCGCGGTGGCGATGATCGTCAGCGAGCCGCCCTCTTCGATGTTGCGCGCCGCGCCGAAGAAACGCTTCGGTTTGTGCAGCGCGTTCGCGTCCACGCCGCCGGACAGGATTTTGCCGGAGTGCGGCTGGATGGTGTTGTAGGCGCGGGCCAGGCGGGTGATGGAGTCGAGCAGGATCACCACGTCCTTCTTGTGTTCCACCAGGCGCTTGGCCTTGGCGATCACCATCTCGGCCACCTGGACGTGGCGGCTGGCCGGTTCGTCGAAGGTGGAGGCCACCACTTCGCCGCGCACGGTGCGCTGCATTTCCGTCACTTCTTCCGGGCGTTCGTCGATCAGCAGGACGATAAGGATGGCATCGGGATGGTTGGCGGTGAGGGCATGGGCGATGTGCTGCATCATCACGGTCTTGCCCGACTTCGGGCTGGCGACGAGGAGGCCGCGTGAGCCCTTGCCGATGGGGGCGACGATGTCGATCATGCGCCCGGTCATGTTCTCTTCCGCCTTGATGTCGCGTTCCAGCTTGAACGGCTGGTTGGGGAACAGGGGGGTGAGGTTCTCGAACAGGATCTTGTGCTTCAGTGCCTCCACCGGGCCACCATTGGCCTTGTCGATCTTGGTCAGGGCGAAGTAGCGTTCGCCGTCCTTGGGCGTGCGGATCTCGCCTTCGATGCTGTCGCCGGTGTGCAGGTTGAAGCGGCGGATCTGGGACGGGGAAATGTAGATGTCGTCCGGGTTGGACAGGTAGGAGGTGTCCGGCGAGCGCAGGAAACCGAAACCGTCCGGCAGGATTTCCAGCACGCCGTCGCCGAAGATGGTCTCACCGTCTCTCGCCTTTTTCTTGAGCAGGGCGAAGATCAGCTCCTGCTTGCGCATGCGGTTGGCATTCTCGATGTTGTCGGCTTCGGCCATTTCGAGAAGCTGGCTGACGTGCAATTGCTTGAGTTCGGATAGTTGCATGGGCTATGGGTGCGTGGGAGCTGAACCGGCGGGCGCCGGGAGCGAAAAAGCGGGGATCTGGGGAAGGGGGAGGCGCCCGGCAGGACGCCGGACGCCGCGAAACTAGCGGAACTTAGATGTTGCTGTCAACAAAAGCGGTGAGCTGGGACTTGGAGAGGGCGCCCACTTTGGTGGCTTCGACGTTGCCGTTCTTGAAAATCATCAGGGTGGGGATGCCGCGAATGCCGTACTTGGGAGGGGTACCCTGGTTCTCGTCGATGTTGAGTTTGCACACCTTGAGGCGGCCGGCGTACTCCTTCGCCACTTCGTCCAGGATGGGGGAGATCATCTTGCAGGGGCCGCACCAGTCGGCCCAGTAATCCACCAGCACGGGCATGGGGGATTGCAGAAC
>CAIXFP010000231.1 GCA_903918705.1 uncultured Pseudomonadota bacterium | reverse complement strand
CCCACATTGGCCCCGAGCCGTGCGCGTGTATCCGTGAGGATGCAGGCGAAGCGTCGGCAGGGGAGTGTATAGGCCAGCTATCGAGCCGCGAAAGTTCCACCTTCCCGGATGCCGACGCTGTTCCTAAAGCGGAAGGCCATGCGGGCGCGCGCTATCGCGAGCGCGTGGACGACCGGGCGTGGTCAAAGACCTTGGCATGTACAGACGCTCCTTGTGCGGGAACCGGGAGATCACCGAACTGGCCTGGGCGTCAACCATGCCCAGGTCCGCATCGGGAAGGCGAGGAGCCGAAGCCGATGATGCACGGATCGGAGAAGTCAGATGCTCGCGTGAGTGCAACGAAGTCGGCGAACAAGGCCGGGCAACCGGCGGCGGAGTCGATGGAGCCAAGGCGAGCGGGAGAACACGGACCAGACACCCTAAGCCTGCTGCAGCGCCGGGAAATCGAGGTGAGTGGCCTGGAACGTGTACGGCAAAGAGTAAGAAGTCACCCGAAGGAAAGGATGACCACCCTATTGCACCTCACGGTGGCCGCGCTCTGGCAAGCCCTCCGTGGCCAATGCGTCGCCTCAAGCGGAACGCGGCCCCAGGCGTGGACGGGGTGACCTGGCAGGAGTACGGAGAGAACCTGATTCCCCGGCTCACGGAGTTGCATCAACGCCTCCAGAGCAACCGCTACCGCCCGCAACCGTCCCGGCGCTGCTACACGCCCGCGCGGACGGGCGGCAGCGACCGCTGGGCATTGCTGCGCTGGAAGACAAGATTGTCCAGGGCGCGGTGGTGGAGGTGCTCAATGCGCTCTACGAGCCGGCCTACATGGGGTTCTCCCACGGCTTCCGTCCCGGGCGCAACCCGCACCAGGCGCTGGATGCGCTGGCCTACGGCATCCGCTGCCGTCCGGTGAACTGGATACTGGATGCGGACATTGCCCACCTTCGACACGGTCGACCACGACTGGTTTGCGACACCTGGAACATCGAATCGCCGACCGGCGACTGCACCGGCTCATCAAGCTGTGGCTGGAAGCCGGTGTCCTGGAAGCGGGGCGGATCATCGCCAGCGAGGAGGGCACGCGCGCCGGGCGCGGTCATCTCGCCGGTGCTGGCCAATAGCTACCTGCACTACGTGTTCGACCTCTGGGCGCACCGCTGGCGGCGCCAGCAGGCCCGAGGGGAAGTCATCCTGGTGCGAGTGTTGACAACTGCGGCCGACGACCTCGTCGCCGGCTTCGAGCACGAATGGGAAGCCCGCCGCTTTCTGGAAGCACTCAGGGAGCGGATGGAACAGTTTGGCCTGAAGTTGCACCCGGAGAAGACGCGCCTGCTCGAATTCGGCCGCCATGCAGCGGTTCGGCGGGCCAGACGCGGGTTGGGCAAACCGGAAACGTTCAACTTTCTGGGATTCACGCACATCTGCGGACGCAGCCGGCAGGGGAATTTCCTGCTGATGCGACAGACGCGGCGCGACCGGATGCGGGCCAAGTTGCGGGAATTGAAAGCGGAGTTGCGGAAGCGGATGCATCAACCGATTCCGGTGGTGGGTCGCTGGTTACGACAAGTGGTGCGGGGCTATTTCCAATACCACGCCGTGCCGACGAACAGCCCTCGAATG
>CAIXFP010000230.1 GCA_903918705.1 uncultured Pseudomonadota bacterium | reverse complement strand
TTCGGGGTGTAGCTTAGCCTGGTAGAGCGCCACGTTCGGGACGTGGAGGCCGGAGGTTCGAATCCTCTCACCCCGACCACCTTATCTCTCTGATTCTCATACGCTTTCATACTGCTTCTCGTTCGTCGCGGGGCAGAAATGGGGCACTAGCTGTTTGCCAGCCATGAGTCGAGAAGTCCCTTTTGCCTTAGCTTGTCGGCAGCCTTGATCCACTTTGAATAGGTCGTGAACACCAGGCGCGCGTTGCTGTGACCAAGCTGCTCCGCAATCCAGGCCGGATTAGCGCCAGCCATCAGGTTCATCGTGGCAAACGTGTGGCACGTCTGGTACATCCGCCTTTGCGCGATGCCCAGAGCATCCAACGTCGGCACCCACACCCCCTTGTGTAGATGCGCCGAGCTCGCATATGGTGCGTTGGTTGTTCGGCAGATGAAAACATCCTGCCTCTTGCTAGCGACTCCGCTGCCAGGTGGCCAACTCCGAGCCGGGTGCGGCCATGCGGCCACCACCTGGGCCAGGATCATGGCGCGGGTGGTGGCATTGATGCCCAGGGAGGCCAGCAAGGGCTCGAATTCCAGTTGAGCCAGGGCATGCAGGCCGACCTGCTCCACCCCAACCGAACGGGGCTGAGTGAGTTCGAGGGAGTGGACATCGACCTCGACGAATTCCGCAGCGGTGGGTGCCGTGCCCCGGGCGACGAACTGCGCCGGCGAGGGTTTGCGCTACGGCTTCGACCGCCTCGGGCAGGTCCAGGCTAGCCAGAGCGGCCTGGCTGCCGAGCCGTTGCGACAGCCGGGCGCACAGGCTGGGCCAGTGTTCCTCCGGAAGATCGAAATGGCGGCCGAGGTTGGGGAGGGTGACTTGGCGGACGCGATCGCCCTGGCGCTGACTCTCGACCAGGCGGTAGGTGTAGTAAGCCTCCCCGGAATCGGAGCGGCGGGTGGTGGTACGGCGGATGAACATGCGCCAAAAATAGCGCGAGTCCAGGGGTTTGGATCCTCAGGCATTGATTTGTATGGCTCTACATTTCGCTGCCCGCTACCCGGATACGATAAATCAATGGGTTACAGCATGAAATGAAGAGTTTCTTGCAGAAATGGGGGCGAATCCCGGGGGCGGTTGTTAAACCTGGGTTAGGGGCGCTTGGTGATGACGCACCTTGCGCCCCGCTTCTTCCCGGTGAACCGCACCGGGGACGGTGTTACTCGGTTACACGGTCGCCAGCCGCTCCACGGTATCCGGGTAGCGTTCCACCAGGCGAATCAACAGGGCGGCCTGAGCATTCGGCCGGGCGCGGCCCTGCTCCCAGTTCTCCAGGGTGCGGGGGTTGGTGCGCAGGTAGCGGGCCAATACCGGGCGGGAAAGATTCAGCCTCTCGCGCAGGGCAATCAATTCTTCGGCGGTCACGTCTGGCGCTGGCATGGCCTCAACCTCATGGGTGCGCAAGGTGCGCTTGCCGGCGCGCGCTTCGGCCAGGGCGTCGAAGCCCTCGGCAATCTCGGCAAACAGATTTCGTTTCTTCATCGTCTCGCGTCCAGTTCACGTTTCAAAATCGACCTGAGCAAGTCCTTTTCCTTGTTGCTCAAGTCGTCCATTTCGTCCTTGTTGTAGAGGGTGTACAGCCAGAATTGCCGGCCAGCTTCCCACCAGAAGTAGATAACCCGCAACCCTCCACGCTTACCCTTGCCGCGCCTCGGGTCTGGCTGGCGCAGCTTGCGTAAGCCACCGGTGCCCTCGATAACATCGTTCTTCTCCGGGCTGGTCATCAGGTCGTTTGCAGGGCACGGAAGCCTTCATTATCCAGATAATCAGCGCGATGCCGGGTGAATGCGGGCAGTTCAACGAAAAAGGCTTTCATGCGTTAACTATACGCAATCTGCGTTCATATTGATAGGTCATGCCTTCACCAGCCGCAACCCGGTTGCCGCTTCCTCGGGCTGCTGGATGCCGGCCTGTTCCAGAATCCACGCTTCAATCCTGACATGCCACATTCGCAACAAGTCGAGCGGCCGGCGCCGATAGTGCTACTCCGCGATGGCGTTAACGGTGGGTTAACTGGAAGAGCACGCAAAAAAAAACCCCGGCAAGCCCAGGGTTGGGTCCGCCCGCCATGATTGCCGGCGGGCGGGGGAGTGCAAGCGCTCAGTGGGCGGTGGCGCCTTCCGCGTGAATGCCGGTGTTCTGGCGCACGTAAAGTTCGTCCCACATTTCCTCGGAACGCTTGTCGCGGGTCAGCAGGGAACCCAGGATCACCAGCAGGAAACCGAAGGGGATGGAGAGCAGGCCGGGGTTCTTGAGGCGGAAGAAAGGCTTGTCCAGGCCCATCAGGCTGGTGGTGTCGGCGCCCTGGAATTTCTTCAGGTCATCCTGGGCCTTCTTGATGTCCTTCTCCATCTTGCCGGCGTCCTTCTTGGCCTTGGCCAGGGCGGCCGGGTCGGTCAGGGTAGCCATGGATGCCTGGAGCTTGGCCAGTTTTTCGGGCAGAGGGGCCTTGGCTTCAGCGGCGGGCTTTGCCGGCACGGCGTTCTGGCAGGAAGCGAACAGTTCGCAGATGAAGCCTTCGCTGGCCTTGGCCGGCACGGCGGGCTTGGCGGGAGCGCCTTCCAGCACGACCTTGGCGTCGGCAATGATGGCCTTGGGGTAGGTCATGTTGGGGGAGATCATCACCAGGAAGATGGCGAGGAAGGCGCCCCCCAGCATGCCCAGAACCACGCCGGTGGTGTTGCAGCGCTTCCAGTACAGGGTCAGGAACACCGCCGGCAGGTTGCCGGAAGCGGCCACGGCGAAAGCCATGCCCACCAGGTGAGCCACGTTCTGGCCCTTGGCGGCGATGCCGATGATGATGGCGACGATGCCGACGACGACCGAGGAAATACGCGCGGCCTTGACCTGTTCATCCGGGGTGGCATGGTTGCCGCGGATCACGCCGACGTAGATGTCGTGGGCCATGGCCGAGGCGGAAGCCAGCACCAGGCCCGCCACCACCGCGACGATGGTGGCGAAGGCCACGGCGGCGACGAAGGCCAGGAAGAAGTTGCCCATGATGGAATTGGCGCCGCCGCCCAGGTATTGGGCCAGGATGGGCGCGGCCATGTTGCCGCCCTTGTCCATGGCGATGATGTTGACGGGGCCGACCTTGAGGGCGGCGCCCAGGCCCAGGAACAGGGTCAGGACGTAGAAACCGCCGATGATGGCCATGGCCCAGACCACGGATTTGCGCGCTTCCTTGGCGTTGGGCACGGTGAAAAAGCGCATCAGGATGTGGGGCAGGCCGGCGGTGCCCAGCACCAGGGCCATACCCAGAGAGATCTGGTCGATGGGGCTCTTGAGGAACAGGCCCGGCTCCAGGAAGCGCTGGCCCAGTTCCGCGGCG
>CAIXFP010000229.1 GCA_903918705.1 uncultured Pseudomonadota bacterium | reverse complement strand
GTGTCTTCCGCCTCCGGCACGGCGGCCAGGTCGCGCAGCCAGGCCAGGCGCGCCTCCCGCGCGGCTGTTTCCGACTGGTCTTCCTTGTAGGCGTAATCGGCCATGAAGGTGGTGAGCCCCTCCGACCAGTTGCCCGTGGCGTAGTCCGGGATCACGCCGTTGCCCCACCAGTTGTGCAACACCTCATGGCCCAGGGATGTGGCGCGGATGAAGGGCAGGCGCAACACCTCCCGGCCCAGATAGGTGAGGCCGGGCAGGCCGAAGCCGGTGGGCAGGGGGCTGGCCACCACGCTGAAACTGTCGAATGGGTAGGGTCCGATGCGCGCGCTGTAGCGGGCGATGTAGCGGGCCGAGTCGTCCAGGTAACCCGCCGCCAGTTCGGCCAGGTCGGCATAGAACCAGGTGCGCAGGCGCAAGGGCGGTTGCCCCGGGCGGGGAATCAGGCGTTCCTGGACCGCATAGGGGCCGGCCATCAGGTCGATGCCCTCGGCGGCCTGGGTGAAGCTGTATTCGGCCAGGTAGCCGTCCTGCTCAGACTCCCGCTCCAGGGTACCGGGTACCAGGCCCTTTTGCCCCGCCGGCAGACGCAGGCGCACCCGGTAGCTGAAGGGCACACCGGGGTCGGGATACCAGCCGCTGCCAGCGGGCAGGAAGCTGCCGCGGGCGGAAGCCATGGGCGGCAGGTGGTCGAGCACCTGTCGCGGGTTCAGATTCGCCAAGGGGGCCAGGGTGCCCTGATATGCCAGCTCGATCCTGTGCGGGGGAGGACCGGCCAGGCGCAGCGGGATCATTTCGCCGGGACGGCTGGAAAGGGCTTGGCTTTGGCCGTCGACGACCAGGCGGGTGAGGGCCAGGGTCGGAATCAGGGCGATGTCCAGGCGTTCGGCCTGAAGGGTACAGGTCGCTTCGGCGGTCAACGTTCCCCGAGCCGGATCCAGGCTCAGGTCCAGGTCGAGGTGCGGCACTCCCGCGGCCTGAGCGGGAAGACAGAAGAGAAGCAGCAGCAGGATGCGCATCAACACTCTCCGGATTCATCGTTGGGGCGACGCGGTGGCGTCCCACAAGCGTCCGAGCCATTTTCCACTCATCCCGGCGGTCGGGTCGCGAAAGGTGCTTGCCAAAACGTAACCAAATAACTAACAATATAGTTATGAAAACCTCCTACGACCATGCACTCCCTCCTGAATGGCTGCCCATGTCCAAGGTGTTCGCCGCCCTGGGCGACGAGCAGCGGCAACGCATCCTGTTGCTGTTCGAGCGCGGCGAGCGGCTCAACATCGCCCAGATCGTGGACGCCTCGCCCTTGTCCCGCTCGGCCATCACCCATCATCTGCGGGTGCTGCATGACGCCGGAGTGTTGCGTTCCGAGAAAGTGGGCAAGGAGGTGTATTTCTGGATCGATGCCCCCTTCGTGGCCGGAGTGATCGAGGATGTGCTGGGGTATATCCGGGAAAACCATGGATCTTGAATTCTCTTTCGCCAGCCGTGGGTTGGGCATGCGCAGCGTGCCCAACGATGACTCATACGCCAACCCTGTGAATTTCGCCAGGAGCCGTCGATGTTGAAACCCCTCGTCCGCCTGCTGTTGCGCGCCCTGTTCAAGTTGCTGTTCCGCCTGCGTATTGAAGGCCGGCTGGAAGGGCTGGCGGCTGAGCGCCTGTTGATCATCGCCAACCACGAGTCCTTCCTCGACGGCCTGCTGCTGGGTGTGGCGCTGCCTTTTGACCCGGTGTTCGTGGTGCATACCGGGGTCACGCGCAGCCGCTTTTTCCGAATGGTGTTGTCCCTGGTGGACTACCTGGCGGTGGACCCCACCAACCCCATGGCCATGAAGCGCATCCTGAAACTGGTGGAATCCGGTCGGCCGGTGGTGATCTTCCCGGAAGGCCGCATCACCAATACCGGCAGCCTGATGAAGGTGTACGACGGCCCCGCCTTCATCGCCGCGCGAACCGGGGCCGCGGTGCTGCCGGTGCGGCTGGATGGGCCGGCGCGCTCCTGGTTCGCTCGCACTTCCGGGCGCTACCCGAAGCAGTTCCTGCCGCGCATCACCCTCACCGTCCTGCCCACCACCCATATCGCCATGCCCGCCACCGGCTCCGCCAAGCAGCGCCGGCGCCAGGCGGGTGAGGCGATGCGCCGGGTGATGCAGGAGATGGTGTTCAGCGCGCGGCCGAAGCAGACCCTGTTCGCCGCCTTCGCCGCCGCCGTAGCCATCCACGGCCGCAGCCGGCCACTGCTCGAAGACATGAAGCAGATCGAGCTGACCTCTGGTGAATTGCTGCGCAGGGCGCTCGCCCTGGGGCAGGCGGCGGCGCGGCAGAGCCGACCGGGCGAGACGGTGGGCGTGCTGCTGCCCAATCTGGCCGCCACCGTGGCGCTGCTGTTCGGACTATCTGCGCGCGGACGCATACCCGCCCTGCTCAACTACACGGCGGGGGCCGACGGCCTCGCCAATGCCTGCACGGCGGCCAGGCTGGAAACCGTCATCACCTCGCGCCGCTTCATCGCCGCCGCCAAGCTGGAAGCGGCCCTGGCGGGCCTGGCGCAACAACGGCTGCTGTACCTGGAAGACCTGGCAGACCACATCGGCTTCATCGACAAGCTTTGGGTGCTCGTCGCCCAGTATCTGCCCGCTCCCACGAGTGATCCCGAAGCTCCCGCCGTGGTGCTGTTCACTTCCGGCTCGGAAGGCAAACCCAAGGGCGTGGTGCTGTCGCATCGGGCGCTGCTGGCCAACATCGCCCAGATCCGCGCGGTGATCGACCTGTCGCCGGAGGACAAATTCCTCAACGCCCTGCCCATGTTCCATTCCTTCGGGCTCACCGGCGGCACCCTGTTGCCCATCCTCTCGGGCGCCTCCGTGTTCGTCTATCCCTCGCCCCTGCATTACCGGGTGATCCCGGAACTGGCCTACGACCGCAACTGCACGGTGCTCCTGGGCACCGGCACCTTCCTGGCCAACTACGCCCGCTTCGCCCACCCCTACGACTTTTACCGCCTGCGCCACGTCATCGCCGGCGCCGAGAAGCTGGCGGACGCGGTGCGCGCCACCTGGTTCGAGAAGTTCGGCATCCGCATCCTGGAAGGCTACGGCGCCACGGAGACCGCGCCGGTGCTGGCGGTGAACACGCCCATGGCCTACCGCAGCGGCAGCGTCGGCCAGTTGCTGCCGGGCATCGCGGCGCGCCTGGTGGCCGTGCCGAGCATCGCCGGCGGCGGCCTGCTGCACGTGCAGGGCCCCAACGTGATGAGCGGCTACTACCGCTACGAGCAGCCCGGCGTGCTGGAGCCGCCGGCGTCCGAAGTGGGGCCGGGCTGGTATTGCACCGGGGACATCGTGGAAATCGATGCGGACGGCTTCGTCTTCATCCGCGGCCGGGTGAAGCGCTTCGCCAAGATTGCCGGGGAAATGGTGTCCCTGGAGGTGGTGGAGAAGTTGGCTTATTTGGCAACCTCAGCCGCCAGCCCTGCCGGCCAGCACGCCGCCAGCACCCGGGGCGATGCCCAGCGCGGCGAATCCATCGTCCTGTTCACCACGGATGCGGCCCTCACCCGCGACGCCCTGCTGGCCGCCGCCCGCGCCGGCGGCACCCCGGAGATCGCGGTGCCGCGGGAGATCCGCGTGGTGGAGGCCCTGCCGCTGCTGGGGACGGGCAAGGTGGATCACGTCACCTTGAAGAAGTGGGCGGAAGCATGAGGCACTTTTGTAGAAGTCGTAGTCGTAGGGTGGATAAGCGAAGCGCATCCACCTACTCGGCGCTGATGGTGGATGCGCTCCGCTTATCCACC
>CAIXFP010000228.1 GCA_903918705.1 uncultured Pseudomonadota bacterium | reverse complement strand
GAGTGGTTGCGCTGGCGGAAGTGGGCCAGTTCGTGGCAGATCACGTAGTCGATCTGCTCCGGCCGGGTTTTCAGCAAACGCCAGTTGAGACTGACCACCCCGGCGGCGGAGAGGCTGCCCCAGCGGGTGCGGGCACTGGATAACCGCAAGGGCGGCATGGCCACGCCGGCGCGGGCGGCGTGCAAGGCCAGGCGTTCGGTCAGCAACAGCCGGGCGCTGCGCTGGTACCAGCGCAGCACCAGGGCCGGCACCTGTTCCGGCAGGCCGTTGCAGAGCAGGAATTCGCCGTCCAGGCGGGCCCGGGCGACACCGGGTTGATCCAGCAGGCGCAGGGTCAGTTCGCCGCCGAGATGGGGCAGAGCCATGCCGTCCCGCCAGTCGCAACGCTGTTCCCGCGCGGCCAGCAGCCGGACGCTGATCCATTCGGCATGCTTGCGCAGGAAGCCATCGATGTCGCGTTGCGACAGACGCAAAGGCGCGTTGACCACGATGTCCCCGCTTTCGGAAACCCGCAACGCCAGACTGCGCCGCCGGCTGCTGCGGCGCAGGGTATAGGGCGGATGCTCCCCGGGAAAGGGACGGATTTCCTCGGAACGGGTGGCAAAACGGACGGGCGGCATGGCCCGGAAGCATACCTGTTCAGGATGCGGCGCGCGCCTTGGTCCGGGCGGTGGCGATGGAAGGCGCCGGGTACGTGGTAGGGCCGTCTACGCCCCGGCGGATTGCTTCCGGCTGGATACGGATCCCCGCCGAGGGACATGGCTGTGCTGCCACGACCTGGAACAAGCTCAGCCACATCCCCCGGACATGCCCAGCAACTCCTCGAATTCAGGCAACGCCAGTGGCCGGCTGAACAGGTAGCCCTGGTAGGCGTGGCAACCATGGCCGGCGAGAAACGCCAGTTGCGCCTCGCTTTCCACGCCTTCGGCGATGACATGGAGACCCAGGGTGCGGCCCATGGTGATGATGGTCTGGACGATGGCGGCGTCGTTGGGGTCATGGGCCAGGTCGCGCACGAAGGAGCGGTCGATCTTGAGCTGGTCCAGGGGCAGGCGCTTGAGGTAGGACAACGAGGAAAAGCCGGTCCCGAAATCGTCCATGGAAAAGCTGATGCCGAGGGCCTGCAGCGCCAGCATGCGGCTGATGCTGTCGGCCACGTTGTCGATCACCAGGCTTTCGGTGAGCTCGATCTTGAGCCGGGCGGGATCGGCGCCGCTTTCTCGCAGCAGATTTTCAAGATCGGCCACGAAACCGGGCTGGCGGAACTGGCGCGCGCTGACGTTGACCGCCAGGCGCAGATCCCGGGTGGCAGGGCGGTCCGACCAGAGTTTGATCTGGGCGCATGCGGTCTCCAGCACCCAATGGCCGATGGGCAGGATCAACCCGCTCTCTTCCGCCAGGGGGGATGAACACATCCGGGGCGATGGCCCCGAGCCGCGGGTGTTGCCAGCGCAACAGGGCCTCGGCGCCGATGATGCGGCGGTCACTGTCGAGTTGCGCCTGGAAGTGCAGGGATAACTGGCGCCGCTTCAGGGCATGGCGCAACTCGGTTTCCAGGGCGCTGCGCTCGTCCATGCTGGCCTGCATGGCCGGATCGAAGAAATGCAGGGTATTGCGGCCGGCGTTCTTGGCCTGATACAGCGCCAGATCGGCCTGCTTCAGGAGGGATTCGATGGAGTCGTCGTGGCCGCGGAACAGGGTGACGCCGAAGCTGGCGCTGCAATGAAACTCGCTGCCGGCCAGTTCGTAGGGCTGGTCCAGAGCCTCGCGCAGCTTCTCGCCCACCTGGCGCGCCTGGGCGGCGGCCTCCTCGCCGACTTCGCTCAAATCCTCCAGCACCAGCACGAACTCGTCGCCTCCCAGCCGGGATACGGTATCGCCCAGGCGGGACACCGTATCCCCCTCGCGCAGGGTGGCCTGCAGGCGCTGCGCCACTTCCCCCAGCAACTGGTCACCCACGGCATGGCCGCGGGTGTCGTTCAAGGACTTGAAGTTGTCGAGATCGAGGAACAGCACGGCGCCATGGCGCCGGCTGCGCTGGCTGGAGGCCAGCGCCTGGGCCAGGCGGTCGTGCAGCAGGCGGCGGTTGGGCAGTTGCGTAAGGGGGTCGTAATAAGCCAGGCGGTGGATTTCCGCTTCCGCCTCGCTGTTCTGGGTGATGTCGGAAAAAGTGCCGATGTAATGGGT
>CAIXFP010000227.1 GCA_903918705.1 uncultured Pseudomonadota bacterium | reverse complement strand
GTGAGGTCGATACCGCGGGTGAATTCAGTCTTCACATGGCCCAGCAGCGAGGCGCTGGCCATGCCATCCCAGTGAGCGCCGCCGAAGGTGATGGCCAGGGATTGCAGGAAGCCGGGCGCGTGGCCGCTGAAAATCGGCGTCGGTGCCGCCCACATCGTCATTTCCACCGGGAAGGAAATCAGCAGCATCACCCGCGCCGCCATGGCCGGGTTGAACACGTTCTGGCCGAGGCCGCCGAACACCTGCTTGGCGATGACGATGGCGAACAACGAGCCGATGGCCGCCACCCACCAGGGCGCGAAGGGCGGCAGGGACAGCGCCAGCAGCCAGGCGGTGAGTGCCGCCGAGCCGTCCAGGAGCGTGGCCTTCACGGCGCGCCCCTGCAGGGCCACGGTGGCGGCTTCCGCCAGCAAAGCAGTGCCCATGGCCACCGTCCACAGGAAGATGGCCGGCCAGCCGTAGAGCCAGAAGCCGTAGAGGGTGGCGGGGGCCAGGGCCAGCATCACCGTGGCCATGACCTGGCCGACGGTCATGGGGGCATGGGCGTGGGGGGCGTGGGTGAGGGTGATCATGGTGTGAACCGCCTTTGCTGTTCCCCCCCTTTACCAAAGGGGGGCAGGGGGGATTTGAGGAGGGTAGGTAAAACAACGGTGGCTAAATCCCCCCCAGCCCCCCTTTGGTAAAGGGGGGAGCAAACGTGCCAAACCGAAACCGTGTGCGAGTTCATGCCACCTCCGCCGTCTTCGCCGCTTCCACGGCGGCCTTCTTGGCCGCTTCCTGGGCGGCCTTGCGGGCGGCGCGCTGGCGGGCGGCTTCCTCGCGTTCGCGGACGATGCGGTCCATGCGCTCCTGGCGGGCTTCCGCCAGTTTCTTGGTGGCCTCGCTGCGCAGCTTGCCTTTCTCCTGGGCCGTCAGCTCGCCCTTGGCGTAGTTGAAGAAATGCACCAGGGGGATGTGGGCCGGGCAGACATAGGAACAGGAGCCGCAGCCGATGCAGTCCTTCAGCCCCAGGCCCACCGCAGCGGCCAGGTCCGAGGCGCGGATGCGGGCCACCATCTCCAGGGGCAACAGGCCCACCGGGCAGGCGCGCACGCAAGTGGAGCAGCGGATGCAGGGAGCGGGCTTGGGCAGGCCGATCTCCTTGCCGGTCAGGGCCAGCAGGCCGCTGCTGCCCTTCACCATGGGCACGTTCAGGTGGGGCAACTGGGTGCCCATCATGGGGCCGCCCAGCACCAGGCGTTGCGGCTCGCCGATGAGGCCGCCGCAGGCCTTGACCAGGTCGGCGGCCAAGGCGCCGATGGGCACCTCCAGGTTGCCCGGGGCCACCACGGCCGCACCGCTCACCGTCACCACCCGCGAAACCAGTGGGCGACCGTAGCAGATCGCCTGGTACACCGCCCAGGCGGTGGCGACGTTGTGCACGAGCACGCCGATCTCGGCGCTGCGCCCTTCCGCCGGCACTTCGCGGCCGGTGAGCACCTGGATCATCTGCTTGTCCCAGCCCATGGGGTACATGGCGGGCACCACCTTGACCTGCACTTCCGTGCCCTGCGCCGCGCGGCGCATGGCCGCGATGGCTTCCGGCTTGTTGTCCTCGATGCCCACCAGCATTTCCTTGGCGCCGGCGGCGTAGGCGATGAGGCGGATGCCCTCGACGATGCCCTCGGCCCGCTCCCGCATCAGGCGGTCGTCGCAGGTGAGGTAGGGTTCGCACTCGCCGCCGTTGATGATCAGGGTGGTGATGCCGCTGCGGCGCGACAGGTTGAGCTTCACCGCCGAGGGGAAGGTGGCCCCGCCCAGGCCGACGATGCCGGCCGCGCCCACCCGGTTGGCGATTTCCTCGGGGGTCAGGCGGAACGGATCTTCCGGTACGTCGGCCGCGATCCACTGGTCGCGGCCGTCCGGAGAGAGGGTGACGGTGGCGGTAGGCAGGCCGGAGGGATGGGGCGAGGGGAAGTCGCCGATGGCCACCACGCGGCCCGAGGTGGGGGCGTGCACCGGCGCCGAGATGTTGCCGCCGCTCGCCCCCAGCAACTGGCCCTTGAGCACCGTATCGCCCACCACCACCGCCAGCCGCGCCGGGGCGCCGACGTGCTGGTGCAGGGGCACGTAGAGGCGCTCCGGCAGGGGCAGAATGCGGATCGGCGGTTCCGCGGAGAGCTCCTTGCGCCCTTCCGGATGGACGCCGCCGCGGGCGCGGAAGCCGGTGAACAAGCGGGCGAGGGGGTTCATGCCGGGGCTCCTTCCAGCGTCGGCCTGGTCCAGTACCAGGACTGCAGGGTCACCGGCACCGGGATCAAACGGGTGGCCTCGGTGGGGCACACGTCCACGCACTTGCCGCAGGCGGTGCAGGCTTCCCGGAACACGGCGTGGATCTGCTTGGCCGCCCCCAGGATGGCGTCGGTGGGGCAGGCCTTGTAGCACTTGGTGCAGCCGATGCAGAGATCCTCCTGGACTTCTGCCACCTGGGGCACCGTGTCCTTCACCTCGGAGAGGTTCACTTCCACGCCCAACTTGGCCGCCAGTTGCGCCACCACGTCGCGGCCGCCCGGAGGGCATAGAGTCACGGGCGCTTCCCGGTTGGCCAGGGCCTGGGCGGCACCGGCACAGCCGGGGAAGCCGCACTGGCCGCATTGCGAGCCGGGCAGGATGGCCTGGATTTCCTCCACCAGGGGGTTGCCTTCCACTTCCAGTTTGCGCGCGGCGTAGCCCAGGAACAGGCCCAGGGCGCCGCCCAGGACGGTGAGGCTGAAGATGGCGATGAACATGGCGCTTCCTCCTCAAACCAGGCCGGCGAAGCCCATGAAGGCCAGGGCCAGCAGGCTTGCGGTGACGAATCCGATGGGGGCGCCGGCGAAGGCGGCGGGCACCTGGGCGATGGCCAAGCGTTCACGCAACCCGGCGAACAGGGCCAGCACCATGGAGAAGCCCAGGGCCGAGCCGAAGCCGTAGAGCAGGCTGTGGGCGAAGGGGAGGTTCTCCTGGGTGGTGAGCAGGGGGATGCCGAGCACCGCGCAGTTGGTGGTGATGAGCGGCAGGTAGATGCCCAGCACCTGGTACAGGGCGGGGTTGGTCTTGCGCACCACCATCTCGGTGAACTGCACCACCGCGGCGATCACCAGGATGTAGACCAGGATGCGCAGGTAGAGCATCCCCAGGGGGGCCAGCAGCCAGTGCTCCAGCATCCAGCAGGAAGCCGAGGCCATGGTCATCACGAAGGTGGTGGCCAGGCCCATGCTGACGGCGGTGTCCACCTTCTTGGAAATGCCCATGAAGGGGCACAGGCCGAGGAATTTGACCAGGACCACGTTGTTGACGATGGCGGTGCTGAGTAGCAGTAACAGGTATTCGCGCATGACGGGCTCGTAGTTCGTTCACCTGGCTGGACTATCGCAAGGGGTGTGCCAGGGGAGGAATACGAACGTGGTGCACGCAAAATCAGGGCATTGCC
>CAIXFP010000226.1 GCA_903918705.1 uncultured Pseudomonadota bacterium | reverse complement strand
GGCGCCGACGCTGAAGTCGGTCCAGCCGATGACCGCCCGCGGGCTGGTCTGGGTGATGGTCATGGTGGTGCCCGAGTTCTGGATGCTCGCCTCGCCACGCACCACGTTGCCGCCGCTGGGCAGGGGCGCGCCGGCCCAGGCGGGGAGGGCAGAAAGTGCCAGGAACAATGTCAGGTTGCGCATGGTGACCTCTTGATGTGTTTGGAATTCGTCGCCCGTTGGGGGCCGTTCTAGAAATTGTGTTGCAGGGATGCCCAGACGCGCCAGCGGTCCCTGCGTCCGTCACTGGCCGACCCATCGCTTGCGGCGTAGGGATTTTTCCCGATTTGCCAGGCGGCGTCTAGGGCGAATCGCGAGTTGGCGGGCAAGCGCTGGATCACCCCCAGGCCACCTCCGCTCAAGGCGTAGCTGTTGCGTGCGGTGTCCCAGGGACTGTCGTTGAGCCGGATCCAGCCGCTGTCGAGGAAGACGTGGCCGTCCAGAGCCGGGCCCATGGCGTGGCGCCACTCCGCGCTGGCCACGTAGCCCTGGTCGCCCAGGGCTTCCTCGGTCGGGTAGGCGCGCACGCGATCGGGGCCGCCCAGGCTGAATTTCTGGCTGGCATCGAGGTTGCTGTCCGACCACTGCCCCTGGGCTTTCAGGAGCAGTTCGCCGCCCGCCAGGGGGCGGGTCTGGGACAGGCGCCAGGTCACCCGCAGGAACTGCCCCTGGATGCGGCTGGAATTCAGGTCCTGGGTGAGATCGTCCGCATTGGCGGAGAGGTCGGCGCGCCCGCCCAGCACTTCCAGGCCGAAGCGTTCCTGGCTCGCGGGGCCGCGGTGTTGTCCGGACAGGTTGACCGCCATGCCCGTCACCACGCGGCGATGCAGTTCGCCGAAGATGCTGTCGTCGTGCCAGCGGGTCTGTTGCCAATCCAGGTCGGCGTAGAGGCTCAGGTCCTTGTCCCGCAGCAGCGGGCGCCGGGCATAGACGCGCAGGAACTGGAATTGTCCCTTCAGTTCCATGGCGGCGCCGACCCGGTCGGAACGATAGTCGGCGTGGCTGTAGGAGACGCCGGCCCGGGTACCGTCGTAGCCGACGGGCACGCTGAAGGAGGGGTAGACGGAGCTGCTGTCGCTGGTCTTTTCCAGACGGATGGCACCCCGCTCGGCCTGGCCGAAGGCGTCTTCCATGACCAGGTTCGCGCCCAGGCGCCCCTGTCCGATCTCGCGCAGGCCGTGGTTGTCCGCGGACAACTGGCCGGACAGCAGGGGGCGGTCGCGCAGGCGCAGGGTCACGTCCGCTTCGTCCGCCTGCCTGCCGGGATCGACGGTCATGGCGGCGGCGATGCCGGGCTGCACGTTGAGCAGGGTCACGGCCGCTTCGAGCCGATGCAGGGCCAGGGCCTCGCCGTCGGCCGGGACTACGCCGAGGAATTTGCCGGCGAGCCCGGGGGTGACCCGGGAACCTTGCGGGATGTCCAGGGCGAAATGTCCCTGCTTCAGCTCGGTGACCTGCACCTGCGCAATGCCGTCCGGGCCGACGGCAGTCACCCGGACCCGGGCGAGCAGGCCTGCGTGCAGGTATGCCTCGGCGACCAGGTTGGCGGCTTGCTGCAACTCCCGGGCGGAGAGGGGGCGGTTGGCATGGGCGGCCAGCTTCTCCGAGAGGGTCTGGGCATCGAGCCGGGTGACGCCGCTCAGATGGAAGCCCTTGACCAGGACCCGCTTCTCGTCAGGCGTGGCGGTAGCAGCGGATCTCGCCTCCCGGGGCGGCTGGTCACCAGCCGCTGGGCTGGCGTCCTGATCCAGGCGTTGCTGGAACTCGCCCACCGGCGCGGATGGCACGGCGGCGCCAACAACGGGCATGGCGGCGAGGCACAGCCCCAGGGCCAGCCCGAGGACTTGCCCGCTCCTTGCCCGCGCTGCGTCCTGCCTGGAAATGATTGCGTATCCGTACATTTTGTCGATTGATCCGGCGCCTGCGACCGTGGCCGCAAATGCCAAAAGCCCTGGAAATTATGGTGATTGACCCTCGCCGCCCCGCTGCCGGGACGTGGTCCGATACTCCGGTTGGCGTGTGGTTTTATCAATTCCCGCGCATGGTATAGACACCGTGGCGCGCGGGCAAGCCGCTAACGCTGCCTCAACCGCCCTTGCGCCGCTGCAAGGCCGCCAGCAGGCGCACCTTCTCCTCGGGGGTGAGCTCGCTCGGACGCCGTCCCGCCAGTTCCCGCGCCTGGGCGCGGCCGGCCTGGGCGGCGAGGGTGGCCAGCGCGCCCTGGAAATCGGCTTCCACGTCGTAGTCCTCGTCCCAGGCCAGGAGGCCGGCCTCGGCCTGGTTCAGGAGTGGCTGCGGGGGTTGGCCGTGGAAATGGTCGACGATTTCGCGGCGTCCCATCTCGGGATGCTCGCGCAGCAGGGCGACCACCGTGTCCAGGGCCACCGCATCCGGGCGCTCGCTCTCGGGCAGGTCCGCCATGCGGCCGGCGCGGGCGGGATCGTGCAACACCGCCTGCAGGACGACCTGCCAGGCGGAGAGTTGCACGGCGGCGCGGCCGCGGGTGGGGCGTTGCTCGGGCGTGTTGCGCTGCGGCCGCGGCCCGCGTGGGGCGTCGAGGCCGGTCAGGCCGGCCAGGCGCTGCTGCAGCATGCGCTGCAACAGGGGCGCCTGGCCCAGCTTGCCGATGTAGGGCTCCGCCAGCTTGGCCAGGCGCACCTGGCCTTCCTGGGAACCCAGGTCGGTCTGGGCGGTGAGTTCGGCGAACAGGAAGTCGGACAGGGGCATGGCGCCTGCGCAGAGTTTGCGGAAGGCGTCGGCGCCCTGGGCCTGGACGAAACTGTCCGGATCTTCGCCTTCGGGCAGGAACAG
>CAIXFP010000225.1 GCA_903918705.1 uncultured Pseudomonadota bacterium | reverse complement strand
CTCGGTGTGTACCTGCGCGACGTGGTCCGGCTCAACCAGACGCAACGCAACTTCCGCATCTTCGGCCCCGACGAAACCCTGTCCAACCGCCTGGGCGCCGTGTTCGAAGCTACCGACCGGCAATGGGACGCGCGCACCCGGGACAACGATGAATTCCTCGCGACGCAGGGCCGGGTCATGGAAATGCTGAGCGAGCACCAGTGCCAGGGCTGGTTGGAAGGCTACCTGCTCACCGGCCGGCATGGCCTGTTCAACAGCTACGAGTCGTTCATCCACATCATCGACTCCATGTTCAACCAGCACGCCAAGTGGCTGAAGGTCACGGCGGCGCTGCCCTGGCGGCGCAAGATCGCCTCCCTGAACTATCTGCTGGCCTCCCACGTCTGGCAGCAGATGCACAACGGTTTCACCCATCAGGACCCGGGTTTCATCGACCACGTGGTCAACAAGAAAGCATCCATCGTGCGCGTTTACCTGCCGCCGGATGCCAACTGCCTGCTCTCGGTCTGGGACCACTGCCTGAAGAGCCGCCACTACGTCAACGTGGTGATCGCCGGCAAATATCAGGCGCCGCAATGGCTGAGCATGGACGCGGCCGTCAAGCACTGCAGCGAGGGCGTCGGCATCTGGCAGTGGGCCAGCAACGACCAGACCGCGGCACCCGACGTGGTCATGGCCTGCTGCGGCGACGTGCCGACCCTTGAGACCCTGGCCGCCGTCTCCCTCCTGCGTGTACACCTGCCCGACCTGAAAATCCGCGTGGTCAACGTGGTGGACCTGATGAAGCTGGAGACGCCCAGCGAGCACCCCCACGGCTTGAGCGACACGGATTTCGACGAGATTTTTACTCGGGACAAGCCGGTCATCTTCGCCTTCCACGGCTACCCGTGGCTGATCCACCGGCTGACCTACCGCCGCGCCAACCACGACAACTTCCATGTCCGCGGCTACAAGGAGGAAGGCACCATCACCACCCCCTTCGACATGACGGTGCTGAACGATCTCGACCGCTTCCACCTGGTCATGGACAGCATCGACCGCCTACCCCAGGCCGGCGACCGGGGCGTTTACCTGAAGCAGCAACTCAGGGACAAACTGATCGAGCACAAGCAATACATCGACCAGCACGGCCAGGACCTGCCCGAGATCCGCAACTGGCGATGGGGCACAAGTTGAACGCACTTCCACGATCGACATCAACTTCGTAACCCACTGATTACAGGAGCACGAAATGACACACGCAAATGCCGAAGACGGACAAGTCATCCTCGTCGCGGTCTATGACGACGAAGCCAAGGCCCAACATGCCATCGAGCAACTGCGCGACAAGGGGGTAGCCATGGATATGCTTTCCGTTCTCGGCCGGGTTCATCCCTCGGGCGACGATGTACTCGGCATCTACTACACGGGCATGGGCTCCCGGGTCGAGGCATGGGCCAGGCAGGGCGCGCTCTGGGGCGCGGCATGGGGGTTGCTGGCGGGCGCTGCGGCCATGTTCGTGATGCCGGTAGTGGGGCCGATATTCGCGGCCGGCCCCATCGTCGAGACCATCGTGGCCACGCTGGGCGGCGGCCTTGCCGGCGCGGCAGCCGGCGGAGCGGTGGGCAGCGCCGGGATGGCGGGCGCCGCAGCCTTGACCCATCTGGCCTCGGCCATGCATCGCACGGGCATCCCGCAAAACCAGCTCGACCACCTGCATCAGTCCATCGTGGACGGTCACTTCGTATTGTTGTTGCGGGAGGCCGCGGATCAGGTCCAACCCTGGCTGGACGTGCTTCGCCGGAGCGAAGCCAGAGAAGTGATGGAGCTGCCGTACAAAGGTTTCGCAGAGGCGCTTTGATCCCGTTGGACTGGCAGGACGTGGCTGGACCGAACGGCGCGTTTTGAAGTGCCCGTGGACAAGTGACGGAAATGCAGTGCCTCGCAACTCAGAAACACGACGAAAAGGATTCCCAATGGCCATAAGACTCAATGAAGAAAACAACGGCAAGCTGCTCACCATTCACGTTACTGGAAAGCTGATCAAGGACGATTACGCGGAGTTTGTGCCGGCGTTTGATCGACTCGTCCGGCAGCACGGCAAGCTGCGCGTGTTGTTCGACATGACCGACTTCCACGGATGGGAGCTCAGTGCGGCGTGGGAAGACTTCAAATTCGGGGTCGACCACTTCAGTGATATCGAGCGCATGGCCATGGTCGGTGAAAACAAGTGGCAGGAGGCTATGACGGTCTTCGCCAAACCGTTCACCCAAGCCCAGGTCCGTTACTTTGATCACGCCCAGGCCGCCGAGGCGCGGAAATGGCTGGACGAGGCGTAGAGGCCTCGGCAACGGCAAAGGAGATCCATCATGGAAGCCGATACCGCCCAAGCCAAGGCGCCCGCAACGAAGGACGATCTGAAAACCCTGCCCCTGGCGGAGGTGGAGAAGAAATTGTCCTCATCACCCGACGGCCTCAGTCAGGCCGAGGCGGAGAAGCGGTTGGCCCAATACGGGCCAAACGAGCTTGAAGAAAAGCAAACCAACGCCTTCCTGAAATTCCTCGGCTATTTCTGGGGGCCGATCCCCTGGATGATCGAAGCGGCGGTGATCCTGTCGGCGGTGGCCCAACATTGGCCGGACTTCGGCATCATCCTGGTGCTGCTGGTCGCCAACGCCGTGGTCGGATTCTGGGAGGAGCACCAGGCCGGCAACGCCATCGCCGCGCTGAAAGCCAAGCTGGCCATCAAGGCCCAGGTGAAGCGCGACGGCAAGTGGACCCACCCTGCGGCGCGCGAACTGGTGCCGGGCGACATCATCCACCTGCGTCTGGGTGACATCGTGCCGGCGGATGCGCGTCTGCGGGACGGCGATCCGGTGGAAGTGGATCAATCCGCCCTGACCGGCGAGTCCTTGCCCGTCACGCACCAAGCTGGCGATGCGGTGTTCTCCGGTTCCATCGTCCGCACCGGCGAAATCGACGCGCTGGTGTACGCCACGGGGGCCAACACCTACTTCGGCAAGACCGCACAACTGGTGCAGGGCGCGCAGACCGCCAGCCATTTCCAGCGCGCGGTGCTGAAGATCGGCAACTACCTGATCCTCCTCGCGGTGGCGCTGGTGGCGTTGATCATCATGGTCGCCCTGTTCCGCGGCGACCCCATCCTCACCACCTTGCAGTTCGCCCTGGTGCTGACCGTGGCGGCGATCCCGGTGGCGATGCCCACGGTACTGTCGGTCACCATGGCGGTGGGCGCGCGCCTGCTGGCCAGGAAAGAGGCGATCGTGACCCGGCTGGCGGCCATCGAGGAATTGGCCGGCGTGGACATCCTGTGCTCGGACAAGACCGGCACCCTGACCCAGAACAAGCTGACCCTGGGCGATCCGTTCTGTGTGAACGGCATTTCCGCCGGACAGGTCATCCTCGACGGAGCGCTGGCGTCGCGTGCCGACAACCAGGACACCATCGACCTGGCCGTGCTGGGCGGGCTGAAAGACGATCAGGCCTTGAAGGGCTACGAGGTCATCCATTTCCAGCCCTTCGACCCGGTGCACAAGCGTACCGAGGCCACCATCAAGGGGCCGGACGGCCAGCAGTTCAAGGTGGCCAAGGGCGCGCCGCAGGTGATTCTGGAACTGTCCGGCAATGACGATACCGTGATCGCAGCGGTCGATCAGGCGGTCAACGCATTCGCCGCGCGCGGCTTCCGTTCCTTGGCAGTGGCGCGGGCCGATGGGGACGGTCCGTGGCGGTTTGTCGGCGTGCTGCCTTTGTTCGATCCGCCCCGCGAGCAGGCCAAGGCAACCATCGCCACCGCCCGCGCGATGGGTGTGAACGTCAAGATGGTGACGGGCGATGCCATGGCGATCGCGCGGGAAACCGCCGGCAAACTCGGGCTGGGTACCCAGATCCTCGATGCCAGCGGATTCGGTGACACCAAGCAGCACGAGACGGCTCAGTTGGCGGAGTCCATCGAGCAAGCGGACGGTTTCGCCCAGGTGTATCCCGAACACAAGTACCACATCATCGATGTCCTGCAGCAACGCGGCCACATCGTCGGCATGACGGGCGACGGGGTGAACGATGCGCCCGCGCTGAAGAAGGCCGACTGCGGCATCGCCGTCTCCGGCGCGACCGACGCGGCGCGCGCGGCGGCGGACATCGTGCTCATGACCCCCGGCCTGACGGTGATCATCGACGCGATCAAGGAGAGCCGGAACATCTTCCAGCGCATGAACAGCTACGCGATCTACCGCATCACCGAAACCTTGCGCGTGTTGTTGTTCATGACCTTGTCGATTCTGGTGTTCAACTTTTATCCGGTAACCGCGGTGATGATCGTGATGCTGGCGTTGCTCAACGACGGGGCGATCCTGTCCATTGCCTACGACAACGTGCGTTACAAGGACCAGCCCGAGTCCTGGAACATGCCTATGGTGCTGGGCGTCTCCACGGTGCTGGGCGTCATCGGGGTCGTCTCCGCCTTCGGCCTGTTCTATCTCGGCGAGCTGGTGTTTCACCTCGACCGGGCGCACATCCAGACGCTGATGTACCTGAAACTTTCGGTGGCGGGACATCTGACGATCTTCCTGACCCGCACGCGCGGCCCGTTCTGGAGCATCCGCCCCGCGCGGATTCTCTGGATGGCGGTGGTCGGCACCCAGATCATCGCAACGCTGATCGCGGTTTACGGGGTGTTCATGACACCCCTCGGCTGGGGCTGGGCGCTGTTGGTCTGGGGCTACGCGCTGCTGTGGTTCCTGGTCAACGACCGCGTGAAACTCCTCGCCTATCGGGTGTTCGATCCTGCCGAAGCGCCCCTGTTGAGCAAGGAACCTGTCGATCTGGCACCGCAGATCGCGATACGTGCCTATCAACTCTACGAGCAACGTGGTCGCGGTGATGGCCAGGCGGATCGGGACTGGCTGGAGGCGGAGCGGGAGATTCGCAAGGGTTAGACGGGGCGTGCTGTTCGTGAAACGGAAGGAGTCGAGATGAAGATCAATGCCAAGGATTTCCAGGTGCGGGAAGGCGACAGGGTCAAGCTGAAGAAGTGGCCGACCCTGGCCAAGCCTGTCTACAAGTCAAAGGACCAGTATCAGCAACTCCTCGCGGCACAGGTGGAAGAGCTCAGTGCGCTGCAACAACTGCTCTACGCGTCCAACCGCCATGCGGTGCTGCTGATCTTTCAGGCCATGGACGCGGCCGGCAAGGACGGCGCCATCCGCCACGTGATGTCGGGCATCAACCCACAAGGCTGCCAGGTGTTCAGCTTCAAGCACCCGAGTGCGACGGAGCTGGAACACGATTTTCTCTGGCGCACCACCCAATCCTTACCGGAGCGCGGCCGCATCGGCATCTTCAACCGTTCCTATTACGAAGAAGTGCTGATCGTGCGCGTGCATCCGGAGATCCTGCTCGGGCAGGGCTTGCCGGATGGGCTGGTCGACAAGAAAACCATCTGGAAGGAGCGCTATCGCTCCATCGTCGACCTGGAGAACCATCTCCATCGCAACGGCACACGGATCGTCAAATTCTTCCTGCACCTTTCCCAGGAAGAGCAACGCAAGCGCTTTCTCGAACGCATCGACGAGCCCGAGAAGAACTGGAAATTCAGTCAGGCCGACATGGAGGAACGAAAATTCTGGAACCCGTACATGCGTGCCTACGAGGACTGTCTAAGCGCGACGAGCACCAGGATAGCGCCGTGGTATGTGGTTCCCGCCGATGACAAGGAGAACGCCCGCCTGATTATTTCCCATATCGTTCTGGATACGTTCAAGGCGCTCAAGATGCGCTATCCCGAAACCGACGCCAAACGCCGGGAAGAATTGCAGTCGATCCGCCAGCAGTTGCTGGAAACATGACCCGCTGATCGACCAGGGCGTGAATGTCCCCGCTGGGTCAGCCCGAATGCCGCATCACCCAGGCTACATACCCGTGCAGCATGACGGGATCTATCGGTATCCGCGCAAGCGCACCAGTTCTTCGCGCAGCCATTGGCTGCTCTTGATCACAGCGCCGCCGGCGCATTTCACCGCATAGGCCTGGCCGCTGAAGCTGCTCTGGCTGGCGGCGCGGTCGATGAAATCCTCACCGCTATGGATCTGGTCGCGTGCCGCCAGGTAGTCGTACTTGTCGCGCAAATGCGCCTGGGCCTCGCGAGAGTCATACCAGGTGCCGTTGCGGAAGAAGGCGCAGCCGGAGCCCTCCACGAATCCCAGCAGGAAACTGACTTCCATCTGGGTGGCCTTGGGAGGCTCGGCGTCAGCCATCTGTGCCAGGCCCAGCAGCAGCAGTCCGGTCGTCAGGTGCGGTTTCATAGTTCGTCGTCCAGGGGCAGCAGCGCCAGGGCGTGGACCTTGATCAGTTGCCAGTCGCTGCGCGCCGGCTCCTTGTCGTACACGACATCCTTGCCGCCTTCCCGGGTGCGCCAGAGCAGGTCCGGCACGCCTTTCTCCGGGTTAGGGCGCAGTGCCAGGTTGTAGGCATTGACCGGCTGCACCATGGCCTCGAAGCGGGTGGCCACCTGTTGCGCCAGTTCCGGGCTGTCGATGATCAGGCCGATCTCGGTGTTCAGGTGCATGGAGCGCTGGTCGAAGTTCATGGAGCCGATGAACAGCCGCTTGCGGTCCATCACGAACAGTTTCGCGTGCAGGGAGTAGTTGCCGTAGCGCGAGATGGCCGGGGTCTGGCCGCTGCCCCGGGAGTTGCCCAGCAGGGAGCGGATTTCGTACAACTCGACGCCCTGTTCCAACAGGGGCACGCGGTAGTGCATGTAGCCGGACTGGGCCAGCAACACCGTCGAGGATTCCAGGGAACTGGTCAGGATGCGCACCCGCACCTGGCGCCCGCGCAAGTCGGCGAACATCTTCATGCCTTCCTTCCCCGGGATCAGGTAGGGCGTGACCATCAGCAATTCGGACGTCACCGCGCCCACGGCCTGGGCCACCGGCCGCTGCATCAGATCGCCCACCCTGGTGCCGTTTTCCACGCTCTTTTTGTCCGGGCTGTCGCACACCAGTTGCGCGTGGGCCCACACCAGGGGCAGGCGGCCGTCGAGGATGCCGTTGAAGGGTTCTCCGCTTGCCACCCGCCGCACGTAACCGACCCCGTCCGCCTTGGCCTGCCGGGTTTCCGCGTGCAGTTCCTGGCGATGCTCGCTCAGGGCGGCATGGGTCGACTTGCCTCCGGTAAGCGCCTCCACGGGGATCGCCAGGGCGCTGTTCCAGAACTCGTCGAAGGTCGCCGACATGTCCTTGACCAGGGGGCCGGCAATGAACATGTCGTCGTCGGCGAACTGGGCATCGGGGTCGATCTGGAAGTATTGGTCACCGATGTTGCGACCGCCCAGGAGGGCCATGGCATTGTCGATGACCAGCATTTTGTTGTGCATGCGGTAGTCCAGCCGGGAGGCGTTGAACAAGTACTCGGCGCCGCGCAGCCACTGGCTGTGGCCGCGATAGGCGAAGGGATTGAAGATGCGGATCTCGACATTTCGGTGCGCCGTCAGGGCATCGATCTGTTCGTCGCCGGCCATGGTTTCGCCGTCGTCGAGCAGCACCCGCACCCGCACGCCGCGATCGGCCGCGTGCAGCACGGCGTCGGTGAGCAGGCGGCCGGTGTCGTCGCCGCGGAAGATGAAATATTGCAGATCCAGGGTCCGCTGGGCGGCATGGATCATCTGCATGCGCATGAGGAAGCCGTCGGCTCCCACCGGGATGATGCGGAATCCGGAGTGGCCGCCATGGTCCCGGGAATCGTCGGCGAACTCCTGGCCGAGCCGGGTCTGCTCCGGGTGCGCCAGCGCGCTGCTGGTGGTTTTCCTGAAGTCCGAACCCGGCGGCAGTACTGCGCAGCCGCCCAGGGCCGCGACCAGCAGGATGGCCATTGCGCCGCGGCATCGCCCAATCAGCGCCTGGTTCCAGTAAGAGTTCCGCATCGTTGTTGCCTTTGGTGTGTTTGGCGCCCGAGAGTTACTGCGCCGGCGAATCCATGCCACAGGGATACCGGCGTTGCTGTCGGGTTTCTGTGCACTAACGAACATTGGGCGCCGAAACGGTATCCCGGGTTGCTCGGTTCGCCAGCGCACAGACCAGGCCGGAACCCGGGATCAGGCTGCCGGTGCCAGCCATCGCCCAGGCGTTCCAGGCTCCCGCGCATCACCTCAGGAGAATCACATGGACCACATCCTTCTCTTTCTGACGCAATACGGCGTGATCATCGGCATGCCGCTGCTGTTCATGGCCATCGTGGCGTGGATCTACCGGCCCGACGCGAAAAAACGCTTCCAGGCCGATGGCAACATCCCGTTCTACGGGGACAAGAAAGCTGCCAAAGCGCGGCCGGGCCACAGTTAAGCCGCTTGAGGCCAGCCGTGCCATCCGACTCCCCGCAACCCGCCGCCATCGCCCAGCCCACGCCGGGGGCCCTGGCCTTGTCCGGGTGCTGGACCGCGAACGGCCTGGGCAACCTCGAAGCCTGCCTGGAATCGTTGCGTGTCGGTTCCCTGGCTGTGGTCGGTTCGATTTCGCACTGAGAGCCCCCACTTGCTCAAAGACCGCAGCACGGTGAAAGCCCGCAGCACCACGCCCGCTCAGAACGCGCTGCCGAATCCCTGGTCACGTGCGCCCCCTGGGGCTTGCAGGCCGGCGAGCAGGCAGCCCTGGGCCAGGGGGCCCTTGGGG
>CAIXFP010000224.1 GCA_903918705.1 uncultured Pseudomonadota bacterium | reverse complement strand
AGGGCTTGCGCCTGGCCCTGGATATCGCCAGCGGCGGCGGCGTGGCGGCCGGCGGCATCGTGGTGATCGAGGATTTCCGCCTGCGCCGTCTGCTCGCCACCCTGCTCGGGGTCGATCTCACCGACGCGGACGACCCGCTGTTGCCCGGCCTCACCCGCGGCGGCAACTCCCTGGTGGGCGACAGCCTGTTCCTGGGCGACCGGGAGACCGCCGAACTCCTGGCCCTCTATCCCGCCAGCGTCGCCGGCGCCGCCGAGACCGCCGCCGTGCTCGACTTCTACGGCCGCCTGGCCTACCGCGCCACCGTGCTGGTGCACCAGGAGGTCACGCAACAGGATCTGGCCCTGCTGCGCCGGGTGGTGCAACGGGAAGCCCCGGCCCACGTCGCGGTCCAGGTCGCCACCGCCACCTGGCCGTTGCTGGTGGGCGTCGCCAGCCTGGTGGGGGTCGACACCTATCTCGGGCCGCCGCGCGCGCCCCAGCCGGCCCAGGTGGAACGCTCGGTCATCGGCCTGGGCGACGTCCTGCTCGGCGCGGCTCTGCTCGACCCGCGCCTGGCCGGCTCCACCTTCGTCTCCGCCACCCCCGAGGCGGTGCTCCAGGCCCCGGCCAGCGCCGCCTCGGACCAGCCCTTCATCCTCGACGGCGGCGCCTCCCGCGCCGCGCCGGGCCACAGCATCGCCACCTACCGCTGGCAGCAACTGCCGCCGGCAGGTCTTTGATGATCCAACCCCCAAAAGGAGCCTGACATGGCCATCTTCATCCAGGGTACCGCCATCACCACCACCACCCCGACCATCAGCGTGGATCCTCCGGCCAGCACCGCGCCGCTGCCCATAGGCAAGCAGATTTTCCAACTGGTGGTGGTGGACGACTCCGGCAACGTCTCGCAGCCGGCCACGGTTACCGTGACCATCGCCGACCAGACCGCGCCCACCGCCGTCATCAACGCGCCGCAGGTGGTGGCCTCCGGCGCCAGCTTCACCCTGGACGGCAGCAAGTCCTTCGACCTGGGCGGCGGCAAGGTGGTCAAGTACATCTGGACCTACGTCGGGCCGTCGACCTAGGAACGGAAATGGCCAAGTTCGTCGTGGGCACCCCGGTCACCACCACCACGCCCAGCATCGTGGTGGATGCCGGCCTGGCCATCGGTGCGCATCGCTTCCGCCTCTGCGTGGTGGACAGCAGCGGCAACACCTCCGCCGCGGTGGAGGCCGTGGTCACGGTGCGGGCGATCCGGCCGACGCCGACGCCGATCCCCATCCCCATCCCCACGCCCATACCGGCGCCGACTCCCCAGCCCATCGCGCAGCCCAGCGCCCCCGCCCGTACCCGAGCGCCGAAGAAACCGACGAGGAAACCATCATGAGCTTTCCCAGCCAGCCCGCCGACCCTCTCGACACCCGGCCCAGCGCGGCCCGGCCCGCCTATGCCACCGGGATGCTGCTGGACGCCCGTGACTTCAGCGACGAGCAGACCTACCACCGCGGCCGCCTGGCCCGAGCCCTCGCCGGCCTGGCGGGGGACGGCTGCGTGGCCGGCCTGGGCATCGCCTACCTGGCGGCCGGCACCAGCCAGCCGGAGTGCATCCAGGTCAACCCCGGCCTGGCCCTGGACCGCCTGGGCCGTCTGCTGGAAGTCCGCCGCCCGGCCTGCATCCGCCTCGCCAACTGGTTCGCCGGCCTGGATGCCGGCACGCTGATCCAGGCGTCCTACGGCAACCTCGCCCGCTTCGTCTCGCCACGGCTGGCGGACAACACCGCGCCGCTACCGGCGCGAGCCCTGGTGGCCGACGTCTACGCCGCCTTCGCCACCTGCCCGGTGGGCCTCGCCCCCAGCTTCGCCGGCGGCCCCTTCGACGCTCTCGATGCCGTCGCCACCGCGCGTATCTGCGATGCCTACCAGTTGAGCCTGATCCCCCGCACCGGCCTCGACGACGGCTACAGCGGCCTGCCGCTGCCCCTCGGCGCCGCGCCGGTGGGCGATGCCAGCGCCGCCGCCGGCGCCCGCCGCGACGCGCTCCAGGACGCGATCCTGAACGCTTACGACGGCGGCAGCGGCGGTCTCGGCCCGGCGCCGGAGCAACCGCCCGGGGTCGACCCCGGCGCGGTATTCCTCGGCCGGGTGTTCCTGCCGGTGGACACCGGCAGCCCGCCTGCTCGCCTGGGGGACCCGGTTCTGGTGGACAACTGGGGCCGCCGTTTCCTTCCTCCGCAAACCCTGCTGGCGCAGTGGCTGGGTCTGTGATTTCGCACGCTTTCGACTGGAGTTCGCCATGACCACGAATCTCACCCGGGGCGCCGCCCGCGCCGCCATCAGTGCCGCCGACGTGGCTGCGTTGCGCGCTGCCGGGGTGCTGGTCGACGATCCGCGGCGCGACCGGCCGCGCTATTTCGACGGCCGCTTTCTCGCGGCCCGCGACCTCATCCGCGACCAGCAGTATTTCCTCACCCGCGAGGCCGACCTGGGCCGCGCCGCCGGCAGCGGCGTCGCCGACGGCCTCTACGTCAGCCCCGGCGGAACCCCGCAAACCCTCGTCATCGCCGCAGGCCAGGGCATCACCCCGGCGGGAGAACTGGTGTTGTTGCCCGGCGACCTCAACCTCAATCTCGGCGACATCCCCCTGGCCGAGCAGTATTCCGCCCAATTCGGCCTCTCCCGCCTGCCGGCGCCGCCCGCGCGCAGCCGCACCGGCCTGTTCGTGCTGGCGCTGCGGCCGGTGGAATTCACCGCCAACCCCATCGGCGCCTATCCCTCCAGCCTCAGCGGCCCGCACACCGTCGAGGATGGCGACGTCATCGAGGCCACCGCCGTGGTGCTGGTGCCATGGCGGGACGACGGCTCCAGCGAGGATCTGGAAGCCCGGCGCGGCAGCGCGGCGCGGGCGATCTTCACCCAGCCGCAAGGCCAGGGCATGGGCGCCAACGTGCTGCCCATCGCCATGATTGCCCTGCAAGGCAACAACCTGGTCTGGATCGACGAAGCCATGCTGCGCCGCGAACTGGGCGCCGACCGCGGCGACCTGCCCGGCCTTGGCTTCGCCCCCCGCGCCCTGCGCATGGCCCACCTGATGCAATACCAGAACCACCTGGACGATGTGCTCAAACTCTTGCCCAGCCCGGTGTTCGCCGCCTCCAGCCAGTTTCCCGCCCTGCCCCCGGCCGGCCCGCTGCCTCCCGGCTGCATCGCCACCGCCGATTTCAGCCAGCGCTATTTCCCGCCCCAGGTGGACGTGGATTTCTCCCTGATTCCGGACGACGAACTGCCCGCCCTGGTGGAAGAAGCCCTGGCCCTGCCGCCCATCGACTTTCTCGCTGCCGACGCCACCCTGGACCTCACCGCCGTGCTGATCCTGGCGCCGGTGCCGCGGGCGAATTTCCGCGCCACCCTGGCCGCCCTGGACTCCCGCATCCGGCCCCTGAAGCCGGCCGCGCCGAATCTCATCGCGCAGCGCAAGCCGCTGGAAATCCTGCAAGGGCTGCGTCTGCCGCCGCCGCTGGCCACCCCCGACGTTTCCAATCCGGTGGATGCCCTGTGGGCGCAACTGGCCACTCAGGCCAATCTCTGGTACGTGCGCCGGCGCAACCTGGCCTACCGCGACGATCTCGCCGGCACGCCGCTGGCGGTGGCCGGCGGCAACGACCTGGCGACGGAAAAAGCGGTGCGCGACCGCATCGCCAGCCTGGGACTGGGCAACCAGTTCGATCAGGTGCTCGGCGCCGCCAGCAGCCAGGCGGCGCCGCGCATCGTCAACCTGCTGGCCACACCCCGCATCGCCGCCTCCCCCGTACTCACCGCCGCCGCCCTGGGCACCCTGGCCGAGGCGGCGCGCGGCGACGCTGGCAGCCCGGCGGGCAGCCTGGATCAGGCCGGCGCCCTGAAGGTGGCCGCCGACCTCGCCGCCCCCGGCGTCGGAGCCGGCCTGCTGCGCCTGGAACAAACCGCCGCCGCCGACCGGAACGGCCTGGCCCGCCTGGCCAGCAACGACGCCTGGCGCAGTCTCGACCAGAAGGCGGCGGCGGCGCCGGCCT
>CAIXFP010000223.1 GCA_903918705.1 uncultured Pseudomonadota bacterium | reverse complement strand
GTGGAGCAAGATCAATGAACGAGGAGAACTCAGATCCCCCAGGGGGCAAGCACCAGGACTGGCGTGAAATAACCGCTGCCTGGCAACAACTCTCGCCTGAAGAACAACTGCGCCGCCGTCTGGCGCGTATACCTCAGAAGGTCGCCATGAGCATGGCTTTCGAGGGGGAACCAGTAGATGTCGAGATGCTGAAGCGGTATCTCGACGAGTTGCTGAATAATGACCAACCCAACCTGATCAACGAGGAGCACGAAAAATGAGCGAGACCCTGACCCTGGTAGTTCTGCAACAAGCCGTCGCCGGCCATGCCGCCGCGTTCCGTTGTGTCACCGAATACCAACCTGCCGGCGGAGTGGGTGACAAGGTGTTTCCACCGACCTATGAAGGCGGCAAGTACGCGACGGAAAAGCGCGTCGTCGTCGGCGGCGAGGTGGTGGATTGCGTGTTGCTGGATTCGGTGCAGTCCCAGGCCAACCGCATGGAGTTGGCCTTGCTGGAGGCGTGCCGCGAGGAGCGGATCGCGCTGCCCCTGGTTACGGTGCGGTTCGACGATGAGCGGCTGCAGAAGAAATTCACCGTCACCAGCCTGGAGGCGCCGCACCGGGTGGCCGATGCCCTGCTGCGCGACAGCCTTTTTGAAGAAGATGAGGACGGTGAACGGAAAGCAGTCCCGTTCCGCAATTCGTCCAAGGGCAGGATGCTGGATACCACCGACGTGAAGAATGCCACCAGCCTATACAGCCTCAATCCAACTGCGTTGGTTTTCGGCCTGTGGGACTCTACCGGGCCGCGCGGTGGCCTGGGGGCCAAGTTCCAGCGGGCGCTGGTTTCGGAAATGGTAGGTATCGATGTGGTGGGTGGGGTAAAGACAGGAAGCCGAATGGATCCGGCTCAAATTTCTTCGCACGTAACCATCTACTTGGCTGACAACGATGTGGGCTACACAACCGATGGAAAAAACCCTCTTGCAAAGAAAGATGCCAAGGGCAACCCAATTCTGTTTGATCGCGGCCGTGGTGAGGGAAAAGCTGGCAACCCATCAAAGGCAAATCACAGCAATATTCCTCCGACCATTGCAGACGGCGGCTTTACCCTCGCCCACGCTAAACAAACCACGGTCCTTTCTCTCTCCACCCTGCGCCGCTTGCGCTTTCCTCTAAACGGCGGCCCGGATTTCACCCCCGCAGCGGACAAGGCTGCTCGCACCGTACTGGCAGCTCTGGGCCTCTTGGCCGGTCTTTAACCTTCCCCCGCTCATTTTCTCTTGATTTACCGGAAGAAACCGATGCAAGTCATTGATTATTGGTAATCGCGGCGGAGAAGTCGTAATGTTGTGCCATAATCGTTGATGCGACCGGGTTTCTCCCCTTGCTTTTCAAGTAACATCGGTTGCATGTTCATCCGACAAACCCGAACCAATAACAAAGCCACCGGCGAGGGCTACTTCACCTATCGCCTGGTGCGCGGCGAGCGCATCGGCGGCAAGGTTCGCCAGATCACCGTCCTCAACCTGGGGCGGCACTTTCCCATCAAGCAGGATGATTGGCCGTTGCTGTGCAGACGCATCGAGCAACTCCTGCAACCCCAGGAAACCTTGCTCGCAGACACCTTTCCCGCACACATCGAACGTGCCGCCCAACGCGTCTTCGAGCAATTGGTCGCACGGGCGCACGACGCTGCCCCGCGCGCCGAAGGCGGGCCGGCTACCGTGCCTACCCCGCCCCCCTCCGACTTTCAGGAAGTCGATATCGACTCCCTGCAGCAGTCGCAGCCTCGTTCGGTCGGGGTCGAACAGGTTGCGCTCCATGCCATGGCCCAGCTCGGCCTGGTCGAAAAACTGGCCGAACTGGGCATCAACGGGGTGATGCGCGCCGCCATTCTGGGCAATATCGTCGGCCGCATGGCGCAGCCGGCATCCGAGTTGGCTACCTGGAGATGGCTGCAAACCACGAGCGGCCTGGACGAGTTGCTCGATGTCGACTTCAAGGGAATGTCCCACATGCGCCTGTACCGCGCCTCGGACCTGTTGATGCGCCATCGCGCCGAAATTGAAGCGCACGTGTTCGGCGCCACGCAATCCCTGTTTGGCCTGGCCGAGACCGTCACCTTGTATGACCTGACCAACACGTACTTCGAAGGCGAGGCTGCCGGCAACCCGAAAGCCCAACATGGCCGCTCGAAAGAAAAGCGCACGGACTGCCCGCTGCTGACCTTGGGTCTGGTGCTGAACGGCAGTGGCTTTGTGCAACGCTCCAGAACCTTTTCCGGCAACGTCAGCGAAGGCACGACCCTGGAAACGATGCTGAGCGGACTGGGGGCACTACCCGGCGCCCTGGTCATCCTGGATGCCGGCATCGCGAACGAAGCCAACCTGGCCTGGCTGGTAACTCACGGTTACCGCTACCTCGTGGTGCGCCGTGGCGGCGCGCGGGAATTCGACGAGTCCCAGGCGGTAGCCATCGAAACCGCCGGCGGCGAGCCCCTGCGGTTGCAGAAGGTACTCAGCGAGGACGGCAAGGAAGTGCTGCTGTATTGCCATTCCGAGGGGCGCGAGGCGAAGGAAACGGCGATGGTGGCGCGTTTTACCACCGCGTTCGAGGCGGGCTTGCAGAAACTGGCCGACGGCCTGCAAAAGCCGCGCACCGAGAAGCGCCACGACAAGCTGCTGGAACGCATCGGCCGGCTGAAGGAGAAGAGTCGGGGTGCAAGCCAGCATTACACCGTGAATCTGGTGACGGATGCGGCTGGCAAGGTGACGGCGTTGACCTGGGAGAAATCGCTGGTGGCCGGAACGATGGCGACTCACCCTGGGGTGTATTGCCTGCGCAGCAATGAGCTGGGCTGGGATGAGGAACGGCTGTGGCGCACCTACTCGATGCTGACCGATATCGAGAGTGTGTTCCGCAGCCTGAAGAGCGAACTGGGGCTGCGCCCGGTGTTCCACTCGAAGGAAGAACGTTCGGATGGGCACTTGTTCATCACGGTTCTGGCCTACCAGTGCGTCCAGGTATTGCGGACCAAATTGAAGGAGGCAGGGATCAACGATTCCTGGGCTTGCCTGAGACAGACGTTATCGGTTCAGCGCCGAGTCACCGCCAGCTTGCGCCGTAAGGATGGGCGGACGATCCACGTGCGCAAAAGCACCCTGGCCGAGCCCGCCTTGATGGCGATCTACAAAGCGCTGGCAATCAATCCAGCGCCAGGAGGCACCAAGAAACTGCTGGCCTGACCTCCGAATTACGCGAAAACAGGGCCGAAAAAACACCTGTACGCGATAAGATAATGATTTATATGGGAATAATTCGGGGGATGTTAAATATGGGTTATGACGAGGCTACCGCCGCATTCCAGCGTACCCGTCTGTTCATGCTGTTCGTCGCCTTGCTCGCCATGGTCCTGGCGCTTGGCACCGGCGCCCTGATCGCGCGCGCCATGGTGCGCTCGATGCGTCAGGCGGTCGCAGTCGCCGACGGCATCGCCGCCGGCCGGCTGGACAACCGGATTCCCGCGGCGGGCAGGGACGAAATCGGCGACCTGCTGCGCGCCTTCGGCCACATGCAGGCAGCCCTCCAGGAGATCGTCGGCGAGATCAAGAGCGTGGTCCAGGCCGGCGAGCGGGGCGATTTCTCCCACTCCATCGACCTCAGCGGGAAATCCGGCTTCGGCCGCGACATCGGCGAATCGCTCAACCGCCTGAACGCGAATCTGCTGGGCCAGATCGGCGGCAATCCTGTGGATGCCGTTGCGGTCGCAAGCAGTAT
>CAIXFP010000222.1 GCA_903918705.1 uncultured Pseudomonadota bacterium | reverse complement strand
GGGTCATTCCAGGGAGGACCCTGGATTTACAGGCCATACAATCGGCTTATTGATACAGGCCCTTACCTCCATGGCCCTGGATAGTGCCGCTCCCACTTGTCGCACTCCGGCGGTGCCAACATGATCCGTTCGGTTGCTCGGCCATACTCAAGGATCAGATACCCCAGCTTGCAGGCCCAACGGAAGCAACGCCTCCCATCCCCTTCGGATTGGTGCAAGACTGAATCCAGATGGGCACACATCCCGCAGTCCTTGCCCTCGCCGGGGCTGGCCATGGTCAGCACTCGCCACGGTTCTACCCCCACTGCCTGGCAGTTGGCGTGCCAGTGCCGCACCTGTTCAGCCGGTGCCAGCCGGTGCAGAGAATGGACATGCTGGCCGATCTCTTCCGGGGACTTCCTCGCCTGTTCGCAGGCAGCCACAACTAGGCAAACGGCAGCCGGATTAAGTGGATAGTCGTAGGAATATCCATGTATATGTGTTTCAGAGAGAAATCTACTTATTGCATTTTCTGGCGCTTTTTTCTCTCTTCCACCCCCCCCGCCGCGCGCGCCGTTTTCAGGTATCGAACTACTTACCCCCTGCAAAACTGCCGGGACAACCGGGACAACCGGGACAAATGCAATATTGTCGTTATTACTCAATGACTTAGCATGTACAGGCAACCGGGACAAATAGCCATTCTCGCCGGGACACGCCGGGACAAATGCACACTTATTAGGCAAGTCTTCTGCATTTCCCTGAATATCGTGTCCCGTATGCGTGCCGGATTCCGGGGTGTTTTCAAGCTTTTCCGGGGCTGTTTTTGCCGTGTCCCGGTGTCCCGCGTTTTCAAAACCCTGTTGGGTAGAAGCGGGAATCAACGCGTCCCAGTTGAGCATTATTCATCCTCGAAAAGGGCTGGCAGGATATGGACTACCCGGGTCCGTCCTTCGGTCGGAATGTCCATCTTCACAAACCATGGGCGGTCTTTTTCCGTTCCGGCTTCTGCGTATCCTCTGGCCACCAGCAGGCGCCCCACGGCCGCATGGTCCAAGCCCTTGCATATCCGGGACCGCCAAGTTTCGGAGAAGATGAAGAAGTCTGTTTCATTCGCCCCGTCGTATCGCCGGTATCCCACCCGGTCCGCTGACCGGGGCGCGTGCTTGTCGCTGTCGTTGCCGGGCCGGTCCCAGTCGGAGAAGGCGCTTTCTCCGTAGCGGCGCAGGAATTCCCGCACCTGGGATAGCATGGCCCGCGCCTCTTGGTTGCCCTCGCCGCCGCGACGATCCAGCCAGGCACGAAAGCACACGGCCGCCGCCTGCATGGCCTCGCCGGCCTGCCAGCCAGTCAAGTCCCAGGCCGTGGCCAGCTCGCCCGCCGCGCCCACCAGGGCGAAGCGATACGCCACCCGCCGCGCCTGTCCGCCAGCCTCATCGGTCAAGAACCGTGCCTCGAAGGCGCGGATACCGGCTTTGATGGTGTCGGGAATGTCCGCCTGTTGCTTGGCCAGGCGATCCAGCCATGCCGGAAAGGCGGTTCCGTGGTGTTGTCGAATGGATTCGGCCAGGGCCTTGGCAAACTCACCACCCCCCGGGTGTCCGTGCAGCTTCTCGAACACCCCCAGGCCGGCGCCGCCATCGGCGGGAATCTCCGCCAGTCGCAATTCCTGCCCGGCTTTTGGACTCTTGCCGGCTTCGCCCATATGTTCGGCCAAGCCGATTTCGCCGGCACTGAGGAACAACAGGCGCCAGCTACTCCGCTCCCTGGCGGCGCCTGTACGCCCGGCCCGCGTTTTGCCGCTTCCGTTCGCCAGCATGTAAGCCACTTCTCCGGCGGCGCGCGGGTCGATTTGGGCCAGTTCATCCAGCAGCAAGGGCGCGTCACAGTGCAACATAGCCAAGCCTTCCAAGCCGTTATCCGTGGCCCGCCACCGCTGCATATAGTCCGCCCCGCCGCACACCGAAGCCGCCACCCGTAGTGCCGTGGTCTTGCCGTCGCTGCTGGCGCTTCTCAGATGGAAGCCGCCCGACTCGCCGCCCAGCAGGTAGAGTAGGGGCGAGGCGAAGGCCATGGAGACAGCGAACACCAGGCGAGAATTACCCGCACACAGGGCCGCCACATTCTCCCGCCAGCCCTTCAGCGTGCCGCGCCGCGTGTAAGTGTTCGCTGCCGGCGTTTCGGTCTCGAACAACCATTCTTCCTCGCCGCCGCCGATGGCGGTATCCGGCAACACGAACACCCCGCCGGCCACGCCGCTGTCATGCCAGCCGGTGCGGCCCGTGATCCTGGCCCGGCTCGTAGTGTTGGCGGTTTGCAGATACTCCACCAGCAGGGCGCGGGCGCGCGGGGCGAGGTTCAAGCCTTGATCCAGCAACAACCCCGCCACTTCCGCCCCATCGCCACGAAACAAGCTCATGGAAACCACTACCCGATGGCGGTTTCCATCCGGGTCCTTGAATGCCACCAACAGCGCCCAGCCGTGGTTATGCGGGTCACGCACCAGTGCCACCACATCCAGGGGCGCGCAAATCCAGCGGGGCGACTTGTCCGGCTCGTAGTACCAGACGCCTCGATCATCCAACACGAAGCGCCGCAGCGGCAGTGATGGCGCCGCCGCTGCATTTTGTGCAGACGTATGCACGGCAGGTGCCGGACTGGCGGGTTTGGCCGGGGCCTCGATCTCCACCAGGGCATCCGGCCGGGACAGGAACAGGGCGAAGTGATCCACCGTCCATTCCCTGGCCATCAGGTCTGCCGCGTCGTCGCCATCGGCCAGGGTCAGCCCTTCGACCAGCGCCGGCCGCCGTGCCGCGCCATCGCCTTCCCAGGTGGCGGACAAGGCCAGGGCCGCGAGGTTGACCAGGTGCAAGGATGTCGCCCCCGCCTGGCTCAGGCGCTTGGCCAGGCCTTCGGCCGCCTTGGTGCCTGCCGCGTCATTGTCCGGAAACACCACACAACGGCGTCCCGCAAGTGGGGAAAAATCGGACTTGCCCACGGCCAGGGCGCCGCCCTGCCAGGTCAGCACCGGCACACCGGGCAACAGGCCGGCCAGGGCTTCCGCCGCCTTCTCGCCTTCCACCAGCCAGGCGGGCGCCTCGGGGTGGGTGGCCAGGCCGGGCAGGCCATACAAGGGCCGTGGTTCGGGCGGCGCCTTGAAGCGCCATTCCCACTTGCCGCCGGGGCCTTGCCACAGAGTAAGCGGGCTGAATTGCTTACGCTCCCCATCTTTTTTCGACTCGTAGCGGTCGTGATAGAAATTCACCCGCCCATCCGCCGCCGTATAGGCATGCCGCCGGGTAGGTGTACCGTGGCGACTATGCCCAGCCGGTGGCGCCGGGGCATCTTCTGGAATGGGCATCACGCACCGGAAAGCATCCGCCGCCGCGTCTGGATCGTCATGGCGGGGCTTCGTTGCTGGGGTCGGTACACTGTCCTTCCCTGTCGGGGCATCGCCATTCCCGGGACGTTTTCCGGGCTTCGGCTCCTCGATCCCCAAGCCGATTTCCCGATTCATGCGGCTGGCGGCCTCACCCTGGCGCAGGTCAAGCAGGTACGCGGCCAGGGCCACCAGGTCGCCGCCCTTATCGCCCGTGGCGAAGTCGGACCAGGTGCCGGTATGGTGGTTGATGGAGAAGCTACCTGGCTTGCTGTCGCCGCGCTTCGGGTTGGTGGGCAGGTACTCATGGCCCTGGAACTTGCCGGCCAGGTGTAGCCAGCTCATGGCGTCATCGAAACGGACTAGGGCGGCACCGGCAACGGCGCGGATGAATTCGGAAGGTTTCATAGTGGCGAGGCCTCCCGGCGGCGCCGCTGATGGTTCCGGGTAGGCGGTATGGGACACGGCGGGCGGTGCGGATGGTTTCGGCGGCTCATGCTGGCCACCCCAGCCCCTCGGGGGCGAACACATCCGCCACGGGGTCGCCGTCCAGTATGGACAGGCAACGGGCGCGCAGGGCGGTATCGTCCAGAGCAAGCAAGCGAGCCACAAGACCGTCCAATACCTGGCGCGGCGCGTTCAGGGCGTAGTCATGGAAGGCGGCGAGGCAGCCGAAGAAAGCGGCCCGGTGGGCTTCGGGCGCGTTGCCACGGGCCAGCGCCTCGGCGATGAAGGGCAGTCTATCCCCGCCGCCCCCGTCAAAGGCTTCCGGGTTGTCCATTCCCACCATCCAGGCATGCGCCCGCAGGTATGCCAGGCCCATTTCCCACCCGATGGCGTAGTCGCAATCCCACCCCAGCGCGGGCAATGTCCAGGTGTAAGCGTTGCGGCTGCCGCCCTGGATGGGGTGGATTCCCGGAAGGCCGGTGATGCCGTCGCGGGTTTCTTCGTTGGTCACGTTGAAGACCAGGGCATCCCTGAACCGGCGCAGGACAGCCGCAGGAATGGGTTTCGGCGTCATGGTCATAGGTCTTCCTCCTCGCTTCGTTGGTTGGCTTTCGCCAATTCGAAGGCGGCCATCAGGGCATGCCCAGGGCGAAGAAGTACTTCATCACCATCGGATGCCGCGAGGATTTCTCCCCGGCGCTTCAGGATGAATTCCCGCGACATACCCGGCGCCGGCAGGGTCAAGCAAATTCCCAGGGCGGGAGGCTTTGCGGTAGTCATGCGGCCACCTTGTCCGCCAGCGTGGCGCGGGCCGCCACCAGCTCTTGCACCAGGGCCTTGATTTCACTGTCGGACTTGCCGGCGATCCTGGCGGCGGCGATGGCCTGTAATTCGTGATGCGGGTAGGCAACGGAACGGGCGCCTATGGGAACACCCGGAACCATGAGGCCGGCGGCGATCCATTCATGCCATGTTGATGTGGGAAGGTTGCCGTAGACGGCGCGAGCGGCGGGGCTTCGGAGTAGTGAAAGTGAGTTCGGTTGCATGTTGTCTCCAAGGTATTCCGGGGAATTCCCACCGAATGCGGTAGGGCTTGGAAAACACGTTAGGCGGGGCGGGCCGCCGTAAAAATCGGGTAACTCAGGGGTGTTTCGGTCTTCTCCCCGGTTTTCGCTCGATAAGTTTCTGATTCTTGAAGAACTCTTCGATGGTGGGCTTCGCGGCGGCGCGGAACAGTTCCCCCCTGATTGCCGCCAGCTTCTCCCATGTTTCCGGTCCGGTCAGGGTCAACTTGCCCCGTTCGAGATATTCCTTACCAGGGCCATCAAGCCATTGTTGCAATATGGCCTCGCGGCGTTTCTGCATGGTTTCTTCAGTCGGCTTGCGCCTTGCCCGATCCGGGGTCGATGCCGCCCATTCATGGCCAAGCCAGGCCATGACGTGGCCACTTGGCCGTTCCTCGTCGTCCCCGTCTCCGAATCCGTTTCCCGGCATCCGAAGCCACTCCGAAAAGGCGCAACGCTCGATGGTTACGACTTGTTCGTCAGCCTGACCAACCATTACCGGTTCGATTGAGGGTGCAGCATGCCCGCTGCTCCAATTGCCCAGCGCGCCATACATATTCGCAAAGTTGGAAGGCCGCCGATCAGGGCTAATAACCCGCCAATTCTCGGCAACTGGCCGCTTGTCCATTCGGTAGCTTGTGCCTATCTGCCCGGCTGCAATGCCCGCCTTCAACGCCTCTAGCATCGCTGCCCGTTGCCGCCTGGCGGTCTTTTTTTCGGGTTCCGTACCCTCCCACGGGTATTGCAGCGCCGCCAGTTCGTTGGGTGTGAAACTGTCGGGCCAGTCTTGAAGGCCTTTGACTCTACTGCCTGCAATATTCCGGGCCTTGAACCAAGCCAAGCCGCCCGATCTCGCGGGTTCGGGGTTATTGCTGTTCGTCATGGTGCGCCCTCGCGCCCCTGGATAAGGGGCCGCGCCGGCCGGGCCAGGGTCGCCCGGTGTTCGCCCCGTCGGGCTAGGCGCGGCTTAACTCGTTACATCAATACTCTATGCCATGCGCGCCGGGGTGGGCGGCAGGTGTTCATCTTGCGCGCGGCAGGAAAGGGCGCCGGCCAGATTCGCCCATCCATATCATGCAGGCAGATGTTGTTCATGGCCTATCTCCTTCCCGGCCGATGGCGTTAATGGCTTCCTGGGCTTCTTCCCGCATGCAGCATGCGGTATTGCCCCAGTCTTCGGCGAGGTAGGAACCAACACCCGCCAGCCTGGCAATCAGGCTTTCCGCTTCGGCAAGCTGCTTGATCGCCTGGAACACCGTAGCCAACTCGGGGAGCACGTCGGCCGCGTACTGGGCGACATTGAGGCGTTCGGTCGCTGCGTGGAGGTGTTCCAGGCGCAGGGCCTCGGGGTCCAGCGTGATGAGGGTTGCGGCGGCGTTCCGGGGGGTCTTAATCATGGCGGCCCCCTTGCTGCTCAAAGTGGGCGCGGCGCAAGGTGGCGGCAGAACTGCCGGGCAGGGCAATGTGGGTGTTGGCCATGGTTGGGCCTCCTATGTGGTGCATTGAGCACCGCACCCCGCCGCTAAACGGGGGCGGAACCAGGCGGGGTTAGCAGACCGGCACATAGGAACCGGCAGGCCCGAAGGCCTCCCCACCTGGCCCGCCGAAACCGGAGTCCTGGCCAAGTGTTACGGACGCAAAAAAGCCGCTCGTTACGGCGGCTGTCCGCCTATGTGATACGGGCTGCTAAACCCGGTTGCGGGATTTACCGCAACGCGGCCAGTATCGACGCGGCGGGGGCGGGGGTCAAGGGGCGTTTACTAGGGTCCCACCAAGTCGAAGGCCTGGCCCTGGATCGCCACCACGGTGGGACGGTGGAGCGGCTGCCGGCGGTGCCGG
>CAIXFP010000221.1 GCA_903918705.1 uncultured Pseudomonadota bacterium | reverse complement strand
CCATGGACATGAGGTCGTTCATCACGTCGTAGCGATTGGCTACGGAGTGGAACACCTCGGCGACGCGGGCGGCCTTTTCCTCTTCCGCGACGGTCTTGAAGCCGAAATGGGTGTCGCTCATGTCAATGGGCGCGATAGCCCTCGGGAGCGCCGACGCCCTCGCCGAAGAAGTATTTCTCAGCCTGTTCCATCAGGTACTTGCGGTGCTGGGCATCCGCCAGATTGAGGCGGTTCTCGTTGATGATCATGGTCTGCAACTTGATCCAGCCGGCCCAGGCTTCCTTGGACACGTTCTCGAACACCCGCTTGCCAAGTTCGCCCGGCAGCATGGGGAAGTCCAGTCCCTCGGCCTCGCGGCCGAGTTTTACGCAATGCACCATACGAGCCATGTGTTTCTCCTGAACAGGAATCGAATGCGGCGGATGGTAGCCCAACGCGCGGGGGAGCGTCACCCGATTGGGCGCGCGGGGCGACGGCTGATCCGCCGCTCATTCCCGCGCCAGCAAGCCCAGATCGGCGAAGCGAAGGTACAACTTCCGGCTGATCCAGGCGTCGGTGGCCGCGTAGACGATTTTGCCCAGCCGTGAGCTGGGCCGCCGCCCAGTTGCTGGTGCGCGCACCCTTGGGCACGCGGGCGCCGAGGAACAGGGCGGCCAGGTTGCGCAGCCCCGACTGGCGCTGGCCATGGCGCTTGGCGATCTGGCCGAGGTCCACCACGGAAACCGGCTCCAGGGGATACAGCCGCCGGAGTTGACCGAGGTCGCCGGCCAGGGCCACGCCGGCCTTGACGATGTTGGGCGCCGCCAGCAGCTCGGCCAGGGCGCCGGAAAAATCCAGCCGCGCCAACTGCCACAGATACACCCGGCGCGCCGTGGCGATCTGCACCAGGCTGGGCAGGTAGTCCTCGCCCTTGTGGAAGGCCGGGCGGGTTTCGGTGTCGAAGCCCACCACGGATTCCTGGCGGATGTCGGCCATGGCGGCGGCCAACTCGTTCTCGCTGGCCACCACCACCACTTCCCCTTCGTAACGGCGGATCGGCAGGCGCGCCAGCTCCTCGTGGTCGATCGTGCGCCGGTATTGCGGCGGCAGGACACTCATGCCGGGAAGCGTTGGCGCAGGTAATTCACGATGTCGCCGGATTCGTACATCCAGCGCACCTTGCCGTCGCCTTCCCTTATCCGCAGGCACGGCACGGAGGATTTGCCGCCACCCGCGAGCAGGGCGGCCTTGTTGGCGGCGTCATGCTGGGCGTCGCGTTGTTCGATGGGCAGGGACAGGCGGCGCATCTCCTGGCGCACCTTGATGCAGAACGGGCAGGTCTTGAACTGGTACAGCGCCAGGTCACGGCACTGACGGTCAACCTCTTGTTGCGCCTCCGGCGTCCGTTTGATGCCTTCCGGGGCGGTCATTTGCTCGCGCAGCAGCAGGAAGGGGCCGAGGATCAGGCGCAGGGTTTTGAAGAAGATGCGGAACAGCGGTTTCATGGTGGGGTCTCGGGTTGGTTGGTTTTCTGCCCCCTTTACCAAAGGGGGGCAGGGGTACCGAAGGGTAGGGGCTTCATCAGGGATTTCTACAAGGGTGGAGCGGCTGCCGGCGTCTACAAATCCCCCTTTGGAGAAGGGGGAAGCTTCACGCCTTCGGCCGGCGCCGGAGGCTGGCATTGGCACGGGAAGGGCGGTCCGGGTCGCCAGCGTCGGCCACGCCCAGGATGCGAACCTTCACCGTCCGCCCCTTGATCTTGCCGGCCGCCAGGCGCCGTTGCGCTTCCTGAGCGATGTTCCGGACCACGGCGACGTAGGTGTGAAATTCGCCGACGTTGATCTTGCCCACCTGGGTGGCGTCGAAACCGGCGTCTCCGGTCAGGGCGCCGAGCACATCGCCGGGGCGGATTTTGTCGCGGCGCCCACCCAGGATCTGCAGTGTCGCCATGGGCGGCAGCAGGGGTTCGTCGCTGGCTGGTTCCAAATCGGCAATGGGGTGCCATGCCACTTCCGTGCCCAGTTCCTGGACGATGGCGGCGACCCGGCGCATCTGGTTGGAACTGGCCAGGCTGAGCGCCCAACCGTCCCGGTCGGCGCGGCCGGTGCGGCCGATGCGGTGGATGTAGACCTCCGGGTCCGGCGTCACGTCGACGTTGATCACCGCTTCCAGTTGAGCGATGTCGAGACCGCGCGCCGCCACGTCGGTGGCCACCAGCACCGAGCAACTGCGGTTGGCGAACTGGATCAGCACCTGGTCGCGTTCCCGCTGTTCCAGTTCGCCGTGCAGGGCCAGGGCGTGGAAACCCTGGGCACGCAGCACTTCCAGCAGGTCGCGGCATTGCTGGCGGGTATTGCAGAAGGCCAGGGTGCTGACCGGGCGATAGTGGTTGAGCAGGCGGGCGACGGCTTCGAGGCGTTCCTCTTTCGTCACCTCGTAGAAACGCTGCCGGATCTTGTCCGCCTCATGCCGCTCCAGGAGCTTCACCTCGCGCGGCTGGCGCAGGAACTGCCGGCTCAACTGGTCGACACCCTCGGGCCAGGTGGCGGAAAACAGCAGGGTCTGGCGCTGCGCCGGGCAATGCTTGGCGACGAACACCATGTCGTCGAAGAAGCCCATGTCCAGCATGCGGTCGGCCTCGTCGAACACCAGGGTATTGAGCGCTTCCAGGTTCAGGCTGCCGCGTTGCAGGTGAT
>CAIXFP010000220.1 GCA_903918705.1 uncultured Pseudomonadota bacterium | reverse complement strand
TTGGCGATGTTCACCACCAGGCGCAGGTTGTGCTCGATCATCTTCTGCCGCGCCGCGAAGTCGCCCTCCCGGGCGCGGGTCGAAAGAGCAAGTTCCTGCTCCGGCGTCAGCAAACCCTCACGGCCGATTTCATTGAGGTAGATCTGGGTGACATCGGGGAGATCGTCATACTCGAACGGGGCATCGACCAGCGGCGGCGGCAGAACGACCTCCTCCCCACCTTCATGAAGGTCGGGTTCGACATCGGGTTCTTGCTCTTCGTGCATCGTTGCTCCTGTCGGATTCTGACTGCCGGGGCGCTCGACAGGCTGCTAACCGGCATTGGGCAGATAGTTTAAGGGGTCGACGGGCTTCCCGAACTCACGAATCTCGAAATGCAGCTTGACCCGGTCCGCGTCACTGTCGCCGATCTCGCCGACAGTCTGGCCACGCCTGACATGCTGCCCTTCCGTCACCAGGATGCGTGCATTGTGCGCGTAGGCTGAGAGTAAGGTCGTTCCGTGGCGGATGATGATGAGTTTCCCGTAGCCCCGCAACCCGGACCCGGCATAAACCACCCGACCCGGCGCTGCGGCCCGGACCGGCGCGCCCCGCGCCGCAGCGATGTCGATGCCCTTGTTCAAGTCTTCACCGAAACGCGAGAGCAAACTGCCCCGCACCGGCCAGGACCAGGCATCGGGAGGCGCGTCGTCAGAGGTTGCGAAATTATCCAGCGCGGGAGGCACGCCACTGGCCGCTGTATTGCCCGGCTTGGCGATGACCGGAGGGGCCAGCGCCTTTGTTTCCACCATGGCCGTGGCCGGCAAGGCGTGCGTGGCGACGTCGGGTTGGGGCGGCACGACCAGCAATATGTCACCGCCGCGGATGCGATCCGGATCTGCCAGTCTGTTCCAGGAAGCGAGCGCCATGGGATCCTGGCCGTGCTCGAAGGCGATCTTGTAGAGGGTGTCGCCGGGCAGGACACGATAGCGGCCGAATGCGACCGAAGACACGATCCGGGCGGCCGGGGGCTTGTTGGCCGCGGCCGGAAATCGCTCCCGGATCGGCGCGCTGCCGTGGGTGCTGGCGCAGCCGGCAAGCACGGCAAGCAACAGGCAGGCACCCGGGCGGGTCGTCAGCTGACACCCTCCAGCAAGGGGACGAACTTGACCGATTCCAGGGTGCGTTCGCTGTAGCCACCCTCCGGATTCGCATCCACCACCACCAGATACTGGGATTCTCCGGTGCCCACCGGTGCCACCAGGCGACCGCCGGGCTTGAGCTGCTGTTTCAGTTCTTCCGGAATGTAGGGCATGGCGGCGGCCACCACGATGGCGTCGAACGGCGCGGCATCCTTGAAGCCATGGCTGCCGTCGGCGTTCTTCATCAGCACGTTGTTCACGCGCAGGCCGCGCAGGGTCAGGCGCGCGCGCCCCACCAGCTTGGCGATACGCTCGATGCTGACCACTTCGCGGGCCAGCTTCGACAGCACCGCGGCCTGGTAGCCGCAACCGCCGCCGATTTCCAGCACCCGTTCCAGGATGCGGCCCTGGCAGGCCAGTTCACAGGAGCGCGCCACGGTATAAGGGCTGGAAATGGTCTGGCCCTGGCCGATGGGCAGCGGGGTGTCGTCATAGGCGCGCGCCTGGAGGGCCTCCTCCACGAAGGGATGGCGCGGCATGGCGTTCATGGCCGCCAGCACCATGGCGTCCTTGATGCCCTGCTCGCGCAACCGTTCCAGCATGCGCGCACGGGTGCGCTGGGAGGTCATGCCGATGCCGGCGTTCATGGACCTATCGAGCCCCCGGCCCAGGGCTCGCCAACCAGTCTTCAACGATGCCCAACTGGGCATAGCGGGTCAGGTCCAGTTGCAGGGGCGTCAGCGAGATATAGCCGTGCGCCAGGGCGTGAAAATCGGTACCGGGGCCCGCGTCCTGCGCGGCGCCCGCCGCGCCCACCCAGTACATGGTCTGGTTGCGCGGGTTGACGGTCTTCACCGTGTCCTGGGCCTTGTGGCGGCGACCCAAGCGCGTGACTTCGACGCCGGCGATCTGGTCGGCGGGCACGTCGGGCACGTTGATGTTGAGCAGGACATGCTCGGAAAAAGGCTGGGCGACGAAACGGCCCACCAGGCCGGCGACATAGTCCGCGGCGGTCTGGAAGTGCTCCCCCTGGAGATTGACCAGTGAGACGGCCAGGGACGGAATGCCGAGGAGAAAGCCCTCGGTGGCGGCCGCCACGGTGCCGGAATACACCGTGTCGTCGCCCATGTTGGCGCCGTGGTTGATGCCGGATATGACCATGTCGGGCAACGCCGGCAGCAGGCCGGTGACCGCCAGATGGACGCAATCCGTGGGCGTGCCGTTGACGTAATGGAAGCCGCCCGGTGTCTTGCGCACCATCAGGGGCCGGTCCAGGGTCAGGGAATTGCTGGCGCCGCTGCGGTCGCGCTCGGGGGCGACCACGGTGATGTCATGGCCATGCCGGGCCAGCGTAGCGGCGAGTACCGTCAGTCCTGGCGCGAAATAGCCATCGTCGTTGCTGAGGAGAATCCGCATTCAAGCGCTTATCGAAAAGGTGATGGAGCCGTCGCCATGGGCGGGAGCGGCGATTCTACGTGGTTTGACCGGCCTGTTGTAGCGCCGGGGAGACGCTTGCGCGGGCTCAACTCCGGCGGCGAACTGCCGATAGAAGGAAGGCTTGCGATACCGTCCTCAAATCATGTCCCTCCGCCCGTTGCTGATCACCGTCCTGTGCCTCGTCCTGCGCCCCTGCGCGGCCTGGGACATCAGCAACCGGGTCGTGATCGAACATGGCGCGCTGGTGGTGGACCACACAAAATCCGTCCCACAGATCACCCGGGCCCAGGCCCAGGGCGGCTTTCCCGACGGACAGGGCCTGGGCCTGTTCCAGAACCGGGTGAAGGTCGAACTCACCTATACCGGCAGCGACCTGAATATGCGGCGACTGGCCATGGCCACGCGCATCGTGACGGCGCCCATCATCTACATCGCCCGCGAGTTTCCCGAGGGCTCCTGCACCTATGCCGTCGTGCTGGGCCATGAGCGGCAGCACCAGTTGTTCGATCTGGAAGTGTTGCGCGCCATGCCCGACGAGATCAGCGGCATCACCCGCGCCGTGTATACGCCCGATGCCCTGGACTGGATGCGCAAGCCGGATCTCGAACGTCTGCGCGCCCGCTTCTTCCGGCAATACCACTATGTCTACGATGGGCTTTCCTGGCCGCGCCACCAGACCATCGACAATCCGGCCTCCTATCGCCGGTTGAGCATGCTCTGCAATGGTGAATTCGAGCGCCGCCTGGCGGGGACGAAGCCATAGGATGGGGTGAGCGCGGCGAACCGCATCCTGCGGACTAGTACTGCCGGGTCGCCTCGGTTTCCGTCACCGGACGCGAGAACTGGTCGGCTCGCATCTCCACGGCGAAGCGCACATCCCCCGCCTTTTCCGCCTTGACCACCACGCGCCACAGGACCTCCTCCCCGGGCTTCAGCAGGGGCAGCGGCTCCGCGGCGAGGTTGCCGGCGGCTGCGGAGACCGGGCTGGGGCCGCTGCCGGACAGGAAGGACTGGCTGTCTTCCAGGGTGGCATTGAAGCGGACATGGGTCAGCGCCGCCGAACCCTGGTTGCGCACCCGGACGGTGTAGACCACCTCGTTGCCCACCTGGATCGGATCGGCCAGATCCACGACTTCCAGCAGAACCGCGGGGATGCCGACAACACGGGTGGCGCACTGGCTTTCCACCTTGGCGGCATGGTCACCCAGCGCCATGCCGCTAAAGGAGAACGACAGGGGCTGCGCCGCCGTGAACGTGGCGCAGACGCGCTGGCTGGCGCCGGGAGCCAGATCCAGCACGTTCCAGCTGATGTGGTCCGCCGTCACCTCCGCCGTACCCGTCGTACCGACCAGTTTGGCCCCGGCGGGGATGGACAGGGCCAGAACGGCCTTGGGTTCGCTGATATTGCCGTGATTGCCGAGGTTCTGGCACACGGTCAGGGGTTGCGGCAGGAACTGCTGCGCCGGCGCCTCGCAAGCCAGGGACAAGACCGGAGCCGGTGGCGGCAGCACTTCTTCCACCCAGAAGTTGCTGCAGGGTTTCGGCGTGATCACCCGGTAGCGCCGCCATTTCGAATCGAAGTTGAACTCATAGGCCTCGATCGGTTTCTTGCCGGCCCAACGGATGTCGTGCAACAGCACCGGCCGCTTTTTCAGACGGGTGGACATGGACGGCAGCAGAGTGCCCGTGGGGATGCTCAGTTCCTTGATTTCGGCCTTGGCCGCCGCATCGCGAAAATCCTGAAGGTCGCCAAGATAGCCGCCCTGGCGCAGGATTTGCTCGATATCCGCCTGCAACGCGGGGGTAAGCAGCATCCCGCGCAAATCCTCGGGGGTCTTCAGGGGAGGGGCGAAGCGGGTCGCCGGGTTGCCCAGGCGGGTCGCGTTGTGTTCGGCGGCCGGGGCCGGGGCGACCCACAGCGAAATCAACACGAGCAGGGAAGCGGCAAGATGGCGGTTCATGGTCGACTCGAAAAGTGGGACGGATGCAGCCTTATTCCACCTGGCAAGGGCCGCAGAAACGCTGCCGCAGATAAGCCAGGAATTCGCCACTGACCTCCGGGTGTTTCAGGGCGTACTCCACCGTGGCCTCCAGGTAGCCCAGCTTGCTGCCGCAGTCGTAGCGCTTGCCGTCGAACTGGTAAGCCAACACCTGCTGTTCCTTGAGCAGGGCGGCGATGGCGTCGGTGAGTTGCAGCTCGCCACCGGCGCCACGCTCGATATGGCGCAGATGGTGGAAGATGCGCGGGGTCAGCACGTAGCGCCCTACCACGCCCAGGGTGGAGGGCGCGGCCTCGGGCGCCGGCTTCTCGACGATCTGGGTGACGCGGGAGAGGCGTTCCGCCATGGGCTCGGCGGCGACGATGCCGTAGGAGCGGGTCTCTTCCGGGGCGACGTTCTGCACCCCCACCAGGGAACACTGGTAGTAGTTGTAGAGGTCGCACATCTGCTTGGTGACGCCGGGCTCGCCATCGATCAGGTCGTCGGCCAGCAGTACCGCGAAGGGCTCGTCGTTGATCGCCGGCTGCGCGCATAGCACCGCGTGGCCCAGCCCCAGGGCCTCGGCCTGGCGGATGTAGATGTAGTTGATGTTGGCCGGCAGCATGCCGCGCAGGTCTTCCAGCGCCTTGAGCTTGCCGCGCATCTCGAGTTCCACTTCCAGCTCGTAAGCCTTGTCGAAATGGTCGGCGATGGCACGCTTGGTGCGGCCGATGATGAAAATGAGATCGGTGATGCCGGCCGCCGCCGCCACCTCCGCCGCATACTGGATCAAGGGCTTGTCCACGATGGGCAGCATTTCCTTGGGGTTCGCCTTGGTGGCGGGCAGGAAGCGGGTGCCCATGCCGGCGGCGGGAAAGACGGCTTTTGTGACACGTTTCATGATGGTGAATCTCCCTGATCAAGAAGTTGAAGGAATCCTGACTCGTCCAGGATTCTAAGGTTCAATTGCTGCGCTTTGGCGAGCTTGGAACCGGCTTCCGCGCCGGCCACGACGTAATCGGTCTTGCCGGAAACACTGCCGGCCGCCTTGCCGCCCACGGCCTCGATCATGGCCTTGGCCTGGTCGCGACTGAGATTCGGCAGAGTGCCGGTGAGGACGAAGGTTTTTCCGGCGAAGCGAGCGGGCGCCGCGGCCCGCGCCTCGCCATCCACCCAGGCTTCCGCGCGGCGCAAAGCTTCGATCACGTCGCGGTTGTGGCTTTCCAGAAAGAAGGCGGTGATGGACGCAGCCACCACCGGCCCCACGTCCGCCACCTGCCGCAAGGCTGCGTCGTCGGCCGCCGCCAGCTCGTCCAGCTTGCCGAAATGGCGCGCCAGGTCCTTGGCGGTCTGCTCCCCCACCTGGCGGATGCCGAGGGCGAAAATGAAACGGGCCAGGGGGCGGCGACGGCTGGCCTCGATGCCGGACTTCAGGTTTTCCGCCGATTTCCGCGCCATGCGTTCCAGGCCGGCGATCTGTTCCGTTTGCAGGGTGTAGAGATCGGCCGGCGTGCGCACCAGGCCCGTGTCGACGAGTTGCTCCACCAGCTTGTCGCCCAATCCTTCGATATCCATGGCGCGGCGCGAAGCGAAGTGCAGGATGGCCTGCTTGCGCTGGGCGGGACATTCCAGGGTGTTGCTGCAGCGTGTTGCGGTTTCGCCGTCCAGGCGCTGCACCGGGGCCCCGCACACGGGACAGGCCGTAGGCATGACAAAGGGCCCATGCAAAGGGCTGGCGAGGTCGCGCAGGGGACGCCGTTCCGGCAGGCTGGCCACGACTTCAGGAATGACATCGCCGGCGCGGCGAACGATGACGGTGTCACCGACGCGCACGTCGCGGCGCCGCACTTCGTCCTCGTTGTGCAAGGTGGCGTTGGTAACGGTGACGCCGCCGACGAACACCGGTTGCAACCGCGCCACCGGGGTCAGAACGCCGGTGCGGCCGACCTGGACTTCGATGGCTTCCACCACGGTGAGTTCTTCCTGGGCCGGGTACTTGTGAGCGATGGCGAAACGCGGCGCCCGCGCGACGAAGCCCAGTCGCTCCTGGTCGGCCAGGAGGTTGAGCTTGTAGACGGCGCCGTCGATGTCGAAGGGCAGGCCGGCGCGCAGCGTCCCCAGTTCGTTGAAATAAGCCATCAGGCCGGCCACGCCGCTCACCACGTCGCGCTGCCGCGCCACCGGCAGGCGCAGCGCGGCCAACCAGTCCATGGTGGCGCTGTGGGTGGCGGGCAACTTGACACCTTCGATGCCAGCGGTACCGTAAGCGAAGAAATGCAGGTGGCGGCGAGCGGTGATGCGCGGGTCCAGTTGCCGCAGGCTGCCGGCGGCGGCATTGCGCGGGTTGGCGAAGGCCTTCTCGCCGCGTTCGCGTGCCTCCTGGTTGAGCCGATCGAAATCGCGCCGCAGCATCAGCACCTCGCCACGCACTTCCAGCAGGGCGGGTGGGGCGTCCGTCTCCAGACGCAGGGGAATGGCGCGGATGGTTCTCAAGTTGGCGGTCACGTCCTCGCCGGTAGTGCCATCGCCCCGAGTGGCGCCGCGCACGAACACGCCATGCTTGTAACGCAGGGTGATGGCCAGGCCATCGAACTTGGGCTCCACGGCGTATTCGAGTTGATCTCCCTCGCGTTCCAGGCCTTCCCGCGCGCGCCGGTCGAAGGCCGCCACCTCGTCTTCGGAAAAGGCGTTGTTGAGGGACAACATGGGGACGTCGTGGACGACCTGGGCGAAATCCTCGAGGGGTGCCGCGCCCACCCGCTGGGTCGGGGAATCGGGCGTGAGCAGATGCGGGTGCGCGGCTTCCAGACCCTGCAACTCGCGTAGCAGACGGTCGTACTCCACATCCGGAATCGCGGGATCGTCGCGGACGTAATAGCGGTAGTTGGCGTCCTCGATCAGCCGGCGCTTTGCAGGATTATTTCCGACGCTGTGCTTTCAATATATCTTCGACGACTTCCGTTATCTTCTCTCTATCCTCAGGCCTGATGTCTATG